>JACQTG010000149.1 GCA_016210895.1 Acidobacteriota bacterium | reverse complement strand
AGGTAGCGGCCCTGCTTCCACGCTTTCTGCTGTTCGGCCCGCAACTTCTTGTATTCGACCAGCTCAAGTGCCTTGGCCAGCGCGCCGGGATAGTTGGCGCTGTCGTAGATCAAGCCCGTGGCGGTGGCAAAGGGGAACTCTTTCGGACCCGGGAAATTCTTGCGGCGAATCTCCGCCGGGTCTTTCTTCAACTCCAGCGCCGCCAGGTCCATCATCCGCTCAATCAAGTAAGTGGCTTCGGGGCGGCCGGCACCGCGGTAGGCGTCGGTGGCCATCTTGTTGGTGAACACGCCGATGTACGTGACCTCGACGGCGGGAATCTTGTAGCAGCCGTCAACCATCAGCCCGGTCAGCGTGGGGATGGCCGGGGTGAGCAACTGGTGGTAGGCACCGAGGTCGGCCAGGATGCGCACCCGCAGGCCGAGCACGCGACCGTCGTTTTTCACCGCCAGCTCGACTTCGTCAATCTGGTCCCGGCCGTGGGTGGTGGCGAGGAAATTCTCCCTCCGGCTTTCAATCCACTTCACCGGCCGGGCGAGCTTGCGCGCCAGATGCGCGACCAGGGCCTCCTCCCCGTAGACATTGAGCTTGCTCCCGAAGCCGCCGCCTACCTCGGGGGCGATGACCCGTACGTTCGTTTCTGGATGGCCCGTCATAACGGCGATCTGCGTGCGCAGCAGGTGCGGAATCTGCGTCGAGGACCATACCGTCAGGTCGTTGCTGCCCGGGTCGTAGCTCGCCACGACGCCGCGCGGCTCCATCGCCACCGGAATCAGCCGCTGGTTGACCAAGCGCTGCCGCACGACCCGGTCAGCCTGCTTGAAGGCTTTCTCCACCGGTCCCCCGGCGAGCACCCAGCGGCAGGCCTGATTGTCCGGGAACTGTTCGTGGACCTTGGGCGCGCCCTTGGCAAGGGCCTTCTCGGGGTCGGTGACGGCTGGCAGCGGGTCATAATCAACCTCGACTAGCTCGGCTGCGTCGCGGGCGCGGTAGCGGTCGTCGGCCACCACCGCCGCCACAGCCTCTCCGACGAAGCGGACGCGGTCGGTCGCCAGCGGTAGATGCGGCGGGATGCGCAACTCAGGCAGCGCCGCCGCCACGGGAACCTGGCCGAGCACCCCTTCGATGTCCTTTCCGGTTACAACGGCAACCACACCGGGAGCCTTGCGCGCCGCGGCTGCGTCAATCTTCCGGATGCGGGCGTGCGCATAGGGGCTGCGGACAATGGCCACATGGAGCGTTCCGGGAAGCTGAATGTCGTCCACGTAGTGCGCCAGACCCTGGATCAAGCGCGGGTCTTCCTTGCGCTTCATCGGCCGGCCAAACCACCCAGCTGCGGCTGCTTTCTTCGCCTTTGCTTTTGGCATCGTCGCCCTCCCTGGCGGCTAGCGCGCCTGCGCCTGCATTTTGCGCCCCGCGCTACGAATGGCGTTGATGATGTGTTGGTAGCCGGTGCACCGGCAGAGATTGCCGGCAATGGCGCGACGGATTTCCGCCTCACTGGGGTTGGGATTGCGCTGGAGAAGATCGCAGCTGGCGAGAATCATCCCCGGCGTGCAGTAGCCGCACTGCAAGCCGTGCTCCTCCCAGAAGCCTTCCTGCACCGGGTGCAGTTTGCCGTCGCGCGCCAGGCCCTCGATGGTGGTAATTTGGCTACCGTCGGCCTGGACGGCGAGTAAGGTGCAAGACTTGACGGCGCGGCCGTCGAGCAGGACGGTGCAGGCCCCGCAGAGGCTGGTTTCGCAGCCAATGTGCGTGCCGGTCAGGCCGAGGAGGTCGCGCAGGTAGTGAACCAACAGCAGGCGCGGCTCGACTTCATGCTCATGGGCCTGGCCGTTGACCGTGACGCGGATGGTCTTCATCGCCACCTCCAGAGCAGCAGTTGCCTGTTGTCCCCAGCCTCAGCGACAAATCCGCCTGATTCGACTCTTAGGGGAGCCCTAGACTTACCACACCTGCTCAGGCGCGCACAAGCCGTACCCAAATGCGCTCGGCCGCCTGCCGGCCCAACTGTAAACCTTCTCCCCCCAGTTCGACTTCCATCGTATCGGACGAGTTTGTCTGCTTGACCACCAGCCGTCGGCCCGGCCGCAGGCGATGCCGATCGAGAAACTCCAGAAAGGGCACGTCTTTTTCGTACACGTGCAGCACCTGCACCGTCTGCCCTTCCCCCACGGTGGAGAGCCGCCTGGCGCCGTAGCGGCGGCGCAGCTTGGCCAGACCGCCAAACAACGGGTTGCCGTGGGGGCAGGCACCTTCGCGGCCAAAATAGCTGAGCAACCGCTTTTCCAGCTCCGGCGAGATGGCGTGCTCGAGCTTCTCCGCCTCCTCGTGCACCTGCGTCCACGGCATCCCCAGCACTTCGGTCAGCAGTTTTTCCGCCAAACGATGGCGCAGCGAAAGGTGCTCGGCAATCCGACGGCCCTTGGCGGTCAGGCGAATCTCGCCGCGAGGCTCCTGGCGCACGTAGCCGTTGCGCTTCATCCGACGCAGGGCCGTGGTGACGGCGGGTGGACTGACGTTCAGTTCGTCGGAGAGCCGCGCACTAATCGGCGTCAAGCCCTCCTGCGTCAACCCCCAGATCGCCTTGAGGTAGTCCTCTTGGGAAACGGTCGTCATCCGAGCCCCGGAGCTCGAAACCAATTATATCCAACAAACAGGAGAGAAAAACTAGAGGGCTTCGGTGGCGGGTGGAGCGGCCCCGGCGATCTCTTCCAGCAACGTGCGGACACGCCCTTGTAGGTCGTCGCGCACCTGGCGGTATACGTCGAGCGTTTCCAGGAAAGGGTCAGTCACCTTCCAGGTGATCGTCCGGCCCCGGAAAACCGTCAGTAGACTCGTCCCCGCATAGGGCGTCATATTGACCAGCACGTCCACGCCCTTCCAGTCAATCCCCTCCAGGCCCTTCGAGTATTGACCCTCGAGCGCCACGCCTTTTTCGGTCATCACCGCATGGGTTTCCGGCGTCACCTGACCCAGCGGATGCACGCCGGCACTCTGGGCGACCAGACGCCCCCCGCCATAGTGCCGCGCCCAGGCTTCCGCCATCTGGCTCCGACAGGCATTCCCGTAGCAGACGAAGGCAACCGAAAGGCGTTGCGGGCTCCGGCGGAGAGGCTGCCTGCGCACCCGAGGTTTGCGGACTGGAGCCGTAGCAAGCATAGAAAACCTTCTAGCGGCCGTTGCGCAGGCGAGAGAGAAAGTATTCGTGAAAGGTGGTGTCGGAGGTCAGTTCGGGATGGAACGTGGTCAGCAGGCACCGGCTCTGCTCGACCGCCACCGGCAGGCCCTCGCACTCGCCCAGGACGTTTACCCCTTGACCCACGCGCCGGATGATGGGCGCACGAATGAAAACCATTTCGACAGGCCCGTTCGTGAGAACGCTCTCACCCTGGCGCACGCCGCTCACCACTTGGCGGCCGTAGGCGTTGCGCTCGATGCTGATGTCGACCAGGCCCAGGCTGGCCTGCGCGGGCCCGGTCACTTCCCGGGCCAACAGAATCGCTCCCGCACAGGTGCCGAACAGGTGCTTGCCTTCGGCATGGAACTTGCAGATGGCCTCGGCAAAGCTTTCCTCGTCAAAAAACTTCAGGTGCGTCGTGCTTTCGCCGCCGGGAAGAATCAGGCCGTCGAGTCCGGCGAGATCAGCCACCTGGCGGACGTAGCGCCACTCCACGCCCAAGCGCTCCAGCACGTGCGCGTGGGCTTCAAAATCCCCCTGAATTGCGAGCACACCGACTTTCATTGCCGCTCAATAGCCTTTCCTGTCATTCCGACCCCGCCCTTTGGCCTCGGGGGCCTGACTGGCCGGACGCGGCAACCGAGCCCCCGGGCCAAAGGGCGGGGGAGGAATCTGCTTGGCGCCTCACTCCTTTCGCAACCCTGTTTCTTCATCGTCTGCGACTTCCTCGAGCGCCGAGCCCGGTGGCACCTGCCACCGGGTCATAATCTTGGTCTCCCCCCTAACGTCCGCGCGTTTGCCCTTCGATATGCTCAGGGCAAACACTCGGTCTAGTGACCTCGCGTTTGCAGCAACTCCTTCTCGTCCAGCGTGCGCACGTCAAGACCTTTCATCGCCTCGCCCAGCTCGGCCGAAGCTTCGAGGACTGCTTTCGGGTCATTGTAGTGCGTCGTGGCCTTGACGATGGCGCGCGCCCGGCGCTCGGGGTCAGACGACTTGAAGATGCCCGAGCCGACAAAGGTGGCTTCGGCGCCGAGCTGCATCACGAGTGCCGCATCGGCTGGTGTGGCGATGCCACCGGCAGAAAAGTTCGGAACCGGGAGCTTGCCGCGCTCGGCTACCCACGCGACCAACTCCAGCGGTGCCCCGAGCTTCTTGGCTT
>JACQTG010000138.1 GCA_016210895.1 Acidobacteriota bacterium | reverse complement strand
GGCCAGCACCGACAGGATGACAAACAGCAGGGCCACAAACGCCAGGTCGTAGAAAAACTGTTTCGGGTCGAACGGCTCGACTGGCTCCTGCGCGCGGTAGTGGCCCGCGGGGCCGGCGCGGCGGAAGGCGTAGAGGTGGAAGGAGACCAGCAGCAGAATCAGCCCCGGCAGCACGAACGCATGCAGCATATAGAAGCGCGAAAGCGTCAGCGTAGTCAGCTCCGTGCCGCCAAGCAGCGCGCGCTGTGTGGGCGGGCCGAGGAGGGGGATTTCGGCGGCGATGCTGGTGCCGACCTTGGTGGCGAAGTAGGCCTCCTGATCCCACGGCAGCAGGTAGCCGGTGAAAGCCATCGCGAGCATCAGCCCCAGCATGGCCAGGCCGGAGAGCCAGATCAGCTCGCGCTTGCCCTTGAAAGCCGCGAAGAGGAACACCTGGCCCAGGTGAAGCACGAGCAGGATGACGACGGCGCTGGCGCCGTAGCTGTGCAGCCCGCGCAAGTAGGCGCCCGCCGGCACCGCCTTCTGGATGTAGGCCAGGCTGGCGTGGGCGTGGTCGGCGCTGGGCACGTAGTAGAGCGCGAGGAAGACGCCGGTGACGGCTTGTAGGACAAACAAGAACAGCAGCCCGCTGCCGAAGACGTAGGCCCAGCGCGCCCCGCCCGGCACCGGCTCATCGGCCAGACTGCGCGCGAGCTCGCGCAGGCCGATGCGTTCGTCCACCCAATCGAGCCAGCGCATCTACGCCACCGGAATCTTTTCCGCCACGCTCGGCCGGAAGAATTGGTGGCGGACGTAGAGGACGTTGTTCTCGATCTTGTAGTCGAGCTCGTCCAGCCCGCGCTGGGTCGGGCCCCCGACGCGCTCGCCCTGGGCGTTCCAGGCGCTGCCGTGGCAGGGGCAGTAGAAACCCTGGGTGGCGACGTTGACCGTGCAGCCCAGGTGCGGGCACACGGCCGAGAACACCCGCAAGCGGTCGCCGCGCCGCACAACCCACACCAGCCGCTGGGTATGGAACGTGCCCCAGCCGGCACGCTGGGTCAGCACCACGCTGCGCTTCGCCGGCTCCCCTTCGGGGATGTCTTCCAGCAGCCCGACCGGTGTCCACTCAACGCTGTCGGTGGCGCGCCTGGCAAACGCCGGCCCGAGCGAAAACACGCCCAACGCCCCGCCGAGCACGGCGCCGATGCCCGCCACCAGCCCCCAGGCCACGCGCCCGAGAAAGCTGCGCCGCTCGGCGTCCTCGTCCTTCGCCCTGCGCTGCACAAAATTCATGTCTGGTTATTTACTTTGGATGAGCAGGTGGCGCGCGCGGATTCTAGCGGTCAGCTAGGCGTTGTCGGCAGCCGGGGGGCGAACTGTGGGAGAAGGGCCATTAGCCGGGCAGGAAGCTGGCAATGGGCATCGGCACCGGAACGCCACTCAGCGCGTCGTGGCGCAAGAATTCAATCTTCTCGAACTGGGCCGCCATGCCCACCCCGCCCGCCATCAGCTCCCGCCGCAGCACCCGCGCCTGGCAGCGCAGCACCATCTGGGCGGGATGAAACATCCGCCGCACCACCGGAATAATGAGTTCCACCTGCTCGCTCGGCCCTGTGCCTTCCGGCGCATAGAAGTAGATGCCGCCGGCGCTGATGTTTTCCGTGATGCCCTGGTATTCCTCCGTGGGCGAACTACCGGTCAGGAGCGGCCGCACGGTGATGGGCAGCGGCAGGCGATGGCGGCGAAACCGCCGCGGCGTCCAGGGTTGCGAGGGTGGAACCGAACCGAACTTGCGTTTTTTCACCGGATGCCCTCTTGGGCATCCCGAAACAAGAACGCGGCTGACTCTGCGGAAACGTCTCGCTTCGTATAGCGGAGTTTCCCGTCTCTGTCAAGCCACTGCCGGGCTCCGCTGCCGAAAGCGCTCAAGTAGCGCTGCCCGCTGCGCCGCCGGGCAAAAGGCCTCTGCAAAGCTGGCCTCGGCCACCCGCACAAGCTCCGCCGGGCTCAATCCCAGTGCCAGCGCCTGCGCGTACTCCTGCTGCAGCGAGGTTTCAAACAATCCGGGGTCGTCCGTATTCAGCGTGACGCGCAGGCCTCGCCGCACGTAGTCGACCACGGGATGGCCCGCCAATTCGTCCGTGCCCCGCTGGTGCCGCAGCGCACCCGTGCGCTGGTTGCTCGTCAGGCAGACTTCAAGCGGAATGTTCTTCTCGGCTAGGTAGTCCAGCAGCGCGGCATCCTGGAAGGCCGCCAGGCCGTGCCCGATGCGCTCGGCGCCGAGCGCCCGCAGTGCGCCCCAGATAGATTGCGGGCCAGCGGTTTCGCCCGCGTGCACGGTGATGCGCAGGCCGTGTTCGCGCGCGTGGTCGAAGGCGGCGCGAAACAACTCCGGCGGGGCCGGCTGCTCGTCCCCGCCAATCCCGAACGCCACTACCCCCGCATGCTTCCAGCTCACCGCGCGCCGCGCCACGTCGAGCACGTGCTCCGGGCCCAGGTTGCGCACCGCGTCGAAAATCCACGCTACCTCGACGGCAAACTCCCCGCGGGCCTTCTCGTAAGCGTCGCGCAGGGCCACGAAGACAGGGTCCAGGTCCTGCCGCTTCCAGAGCACCACGCCGGCCGCCAGGGTAATCTCCGCGTAGAGCACGTTCTGCTCGGCCAGCCGCCGCAGCAGCCGCCGCAGCAGAAAGGCGTAGTCAGCGGGCTCGCGCAGGAGCTCACTCACCCACTTGAAGGTTTTCAGAAAGCCGATGAAGTCGCGGTAGGCGTAGCGCCGCTGAACGCTCTCCAGCGTTTCCCGCCGCAGGCCGTGGCGGTGAGCGAGTTCGAGCGCGGTCTCAGGCTCGATCGCGCCTTCGAGGTGAAGGTGCAGCTCTGCCTTGGGAAGCGGCTGGACCCAGGCGGGGACTTCGACGGCCATCGGCGCGCTCGCCCTCAGCGCGGCAGGGTGGGGCTGCCGGCGTTCACCCAGGCCGTGTACCAGAAGGCGCCGATGTTCTGGCTGGCGTAGGTAAGCTGGCGGATGAGGATCGCGCCCACTTGGTCGTAGAAGGTGTCGTAGTAGGCGTCGTTGTAGTCGGGCTGCTCGGCGCGCGCCTGGCTGTCGGCGAGCAGGATGTTGTCCACCCAGGTGAACGCTTCCAGCACCATCCCGAAGGCGTAGGCCGTGGGGTCGTTGATCTTGATCGCGCCGCCGGGCCGGATGATGAAGAACAACTGGTAGCGCTCGACCAGGCTGCGCGCGTAGCGGGCATCGACGCCGAGCTGCCCGGAGCGGCTGCCGTCGAAGTTGCGCGTAGTGTTGAAGGGGTCGTGGGCTTCGGCGATGTAGTGGGCCAGGATGGCCGCCTGGCGCACCATGGCTTCTTCTTCGCCACTCTGGAAGGCCTCCTGCAAGCGTAGGCTGTAGAGGCCAATCTGCCAGGGCAGCGTGCCCTGTGCGGTCAGCTTGCGCGTGGCGTGCTTGCGCACGGCGGCGTTGTAGTTCCACGGCAGCGCGCTGAAGGGAAACTCGCCGTAGGCGTCTAGGCGGATGTAACCGTGGTAGGCTTGCTTGCGGTCGGTCTCCGGCCACTTGGTCGGGTCGCTCGCGAGCTCAACGATCTCTCGCCGGTGCGCCTCGAAAAAGCTCTGCAAGGGATAGGGCAGCGACTCGATGGCTTTCGAAGTTACCAGCCGCTGCGCCGTCGGCTCCCATGCCTGTGCCGGCCAGGCCAGCAGCGCCAGCACCAGAAGTGGCAAACCGCAGCGAACCCGCGGCGTTCTCGGGGTCACGGAGCGAGAGTCCTCGGGCGTCTCATCCCTGGTAGAGTCCGCTGCGTTTGCGGCTGTAGCCAAAATAGATGACGAGCCCAATCCCCAGCCACACCAGAAAGCGCAGCCAGGTTACTAAGGGTAAGGAAGTCATCAGGATTACGCAACTGAGAATCCCCAGGAGCGGCACCGCCGGCACCCAGGGCGCGCGAAAGGGCCGCCGCAGCTCCGGCCGACGTCGCCGCAGCATCCATACGCCGGCGCAGACCAGCGCGAAGGCGAAGAGCGTGCCGATGTTCGAGAGCTCAGCCAGCTCGCCGATGTCCCACAGCCCGGCGGGAATCGCCACCACCAAGCCCGCGATCCAGGTGCTCAGGTGCGGGGTGCGGAAGCGTGGGTGCACGGCGGAAAAGGCCCCCGGCAGCAACCGGTCGCGCGACATGGCAAACCAGATGCGTGCCTGGCCGAGTTGGTAAACCAGAATCGAGCTGATCATCCCGCACACCGCCCCGATCGAGACCCAGCGCGAAAGCCCCGTCAGCCCCAACTGGTTGAGCGCGCTCGCTACCGGCGCATCGGGGTCGAGCGTGCGGTAGTCGACAATCCCGGTCAGCACCACCGCCACGGCTACGTACAAGACCATGGTGAGCAAGAGCGTCATCAGCAGCCCGAAGGGCACGTCCCGCTGCGGGTTGCGACACTCTTCGGCCGTGGTTGAGACCGAGTCGAAGCCGATGTAGGCGAAAAACACCAGCGCCGCACCGGTCAACACGCCCTGGGCCCCGTTGGGGGCAAAGGGCCGCAGGTTGTCGGGGTCGACGTATTTCCAGGCGCCGATGACAAATACCAGGATGGCTACCACCTTGATCAGCACCATCACTGTGTTTGCGCCCACGCTCTCGCGGATGCCGAGCACGAGCAGCACCGTCAGCAGCATCACGATCAGGAAAGCCGGCAGGTTGAAGAGCGCGCCCGTCACCTCGCCCCCGCTGAACACGGGCTGGCTCAGCTCCCGGGGCAGGTGAATCCCCCAGCCGTTCAGGATACTGTTGAAGTAGCCGGAGAAGCCCACCGCCACCGCCATGTTGCTGACGGCGTATTCGAGGATCAAGTCCCAGCCGATGATCCAGGCGACGATTTCGCCCAGGGTGGCGTAGCTATAGGTGTAGGCGCTGCCCGCCACCGGAATCATCGCCGCCAGCTCGGCGTAGCAGAGCGCGGCGAAGGCGCAGGCAATCGCGACCAGCATATAGCTGAGCGCAATGGCGGGTCCCGCTCCCGGCCGCCCCGCCACGCCCACCGCCTCGCGCCCGTGCAGCAGCACGTCGAGCAGGGGTGCGTTCAGCAGCGATTCGATGGCGACTTCCTTGCCCATCGCTGCCGTCCCCGAAAGCACCCACACGCCCGTGCCGATGACTGCCCCGATGCCGAGCGCCACCAGGCTCCACGGGCCGAGCACCCGCTTCAGCCGTTGTCCGGGTTCTTCCGTCTGCGCCACCAACTGGTCCACGCTCTTCGTTCGCCAGAGTTGGCTGCTCATCTCACCTCGTTATACGGACAGTCCGAAAGAGGTACCTGCCTGCCGCAGGCAGGCTCAGCACCCGCTTCCTCATACGCGTTCCAGCCCGGCGTACTTCTCCACCAATTTCTTGCGGCCATAGCCGGGAAAGCTGACCGTGAGCTTGCGGTCGGCGCCGACGCCGTCAATCCCGACCACCGTGCCCACGCCGAAGCGGCTGTGCCGCACCACCGTGCCCAGCGGAAAGGGAGCGTCGGGGTCGGCCACCACGCGCACCGGCACGTCCTCTTCTTCTGCGTAGCGCCGACGGCCGCGCCCTCGCCCGCGGGCACGACGGGGCCAGCGCGGCTCCGCCACCGGCTCATAGCGCCACCCGCGCTCCAAGGCGACACCTTCGGTCGAAACCCCGATGCGTTCGACCATCTCAGTGGGAACTTCCTCGAGGAAGCGCGAGGGCGTGCTCTCCTCGGCGTAGTCGCCGAGTTCGGCCGCGCTGCCCCAGCCGCGCCGGCGGCGGGCCCGCGTCAGGTAGAGCTCATTTTGCGCCCGTGTCATTCCCACATAGCAGAGGCGTCGCTCCTCTTCGATTTCGGCTTCTGTCCCGAGCGAGCGGGTGTGCGGGAAGACGCCTTCTTCCAGCCCGGTCAGGAACACGACCGAAAACTCCGTCCCTTTGGCGCTGTGCAGCGTCATCAGGGTCACCGGGCTCGAAGGGTCGTAGTCGTCGGCGTCCGACACCAGTGCCGCCCGGTCCAGAAACTCCTCCGACGCTTCGCCCCGCCCCTCGCTCTCCTCCGCCGCCTGGATGAGTTCCTGCAAGTTTTCGAGCCGCCCCAGCGCCTCTTCGGTGCCGGCTTGGCGCAGCTTTTCCTCCCAGCCGCTCTCCCGCAGGACGAAGCGCAGCACGGCGCTCAGTGGGCTCTGCGCCAGCTCGCCGTGCACCTGTTCGATGAAGGCGCGGAATCCAGCTAGGGCTTTGGCCGTGCGCATAGTCGGCTCGGCGGCCAGGGCTTCGACCGCTTCCCAGAGCGGCACGGCATGGCTTTGGGCGTACTGGAACAGCGCCTCGCTTGTGGTCGCGCCCAGGCCGCGCGCGGGCACGTTCAGGATCCGCAGCAGGCTCTGATTGTCGGCGGGGTTGCGCGCCAGCCGCACGTAGGCCAGCAAGTCTTTCACCTCGGCGCGCTTGTAGAAGCTGAACCCGCCCACCACACGATAGGGGATGGCATAGCGGCGCAATGCCTCCTCGAACAGGCGCGATTGCGCGTTCGTGCGATAGAGCACGGCTAGGCGCTCGCCGGGCTGGGTGCGACGATACTGCCAGATGGTTTCGGCGACGAACTGACTCTCTTCCGTGGCACGTTCGGCTTCGTAGAGTTTGGGCTTGGGGCCTTCGCGGCGCTCGCTCCAGAGCACCTTGCCTTTGCGCTGCCGGTTGTGGCCGATGAGCGCGGTGGCAGCGTCGAGGATCGGCTGGGAGGAGCGGTAGTTCTGCTCGAGCAGAATCACCCGCGTCCCGGGAAAGTCCTGCTCGAAGCGGAAGATGTTGCCGTAGTCAGCGCCGCGCCAGCCGTAGATGGACTGGTCCTCGTCGCCCACCACGCACAGGTTCTGGTGCTCCCCGGTGAGCAGGCGCAGCAGTTCATACTGCGGCCGGTTCGTGTCCTGGTATTCGTCTACTTGCACGTAGCGGAAGCGTTGCCCGTAGCGCCGACGCACCTCCGACTGGCCTGCAAGCAGAGCCACCGCACGCAGCAGCAGGTCGTCGAAGTCGAGCGCGCCCGCGGCCGCCAGGCCTTGGCCGTAGCGCGCAAACACCGGCGCCAGCTCGCGCTCGCGGGGGTTCTCACTCGCAGCCCACTCGGCCGGGCCCGCGCCGGCGGTCTTGGCGCGGCTGATGCGCTCGAGCACACTGCGCGGCGTCCAGGCGGTTTGGTCGAGCCCCAACTCCTTCAGCAGCCCGCGCACCAGGCGTTCCTGGTCTTCGTCGTCGTAGATGACGAAGTCGCGCTTGAGCCCGGCGGCTTCTGCCTCACGGCGGAGCAGCCGTGCGCAAAAGGAATGAAAGGTTGAGACCCAGCGCGGCGGCGTCCCCACCAGGCCTTCTACGCGTGTGCGCATCTCGTCAGCGGCATTGTTCGTAAAGGTGACGGCGAGGATTTCTTCCGGGCGAGCCTGGGCCTGCTCCAGCAGATAGGCGACGCGGTAGGTGATGACACGGGTCTTGCCGCTGCCCGCGCCGGCCAACACTAGCAGCGGGCCTTCCGTCGAGGTCACCGCCTCGCGCTGGACAGGATTCAACGCCTCAAGAAGTGACATCGTGATGCAGGAGAACGCGCCATTCTAACGCAGGGCGGGAGAATCGCGTAGCCCATTCACCCTTCGACCTCAGTGCTCGGCGTAGACTTTCAAACTGACCTCGAAGAAGAGCAGTGGCTGTTCCTCCGGCAGCCGCACCACTTGGGGCACGTAGAGGCTCGCGCGGGCCAGTGTGAGCGGCTCGGTGCCGCGGTCGAAGTAGAGGAAGCCACGCGCCCGACCCGCGGCCGGTATCACGCTCACGCGCATTTGCTGGCTGCGCAGCGCGGCTTCCACCGCTTCGCGCTGGTTGCGTTTTTTGTCGGGAGGCATTTTCGTCGGTTTCCCCGGCCACGGCTGCTGGGTTTTCATCTCCGGCGCCGGGTAGACGAGCCAGGCGATGCGTTCGGGTTCGATCCGCTCGAACTTCGCCTCGCCGCTCAGCAGTACAACTTGCTCCCAGGCCACCCGCACCGACTCCTGACGCTCGTTTACCAGCAGAACTTCCACGGGCACAATGCCGGCCGCGAGCAGCGAGTGCCGGCCAAAGAGCGCTTCCACGTCCGCCGCGGCCAGGTACGGTCTGGCCGCGAGCGTCACGCCTTCGTGCACATCACGCGCGGCGTAGGCGGCTGGATCGAAGCCTGCAGCCGGCGGCTCTTGTGCCGCACAGGCGAAGGCGAAGAGCAGAACGGCGAGTTGGGCAAAGCCCCTCATGGCTCTGGGCTATAATAGCGGGGTTTCATTCTGGCTGCGGCACACTCTGAGGCGATGTACGGTTTCTATAGCGCGTTGCTTGCGCTCGCCCTTCTTTTTCTGAGCCCGTATTTCGTCGTCCAAGGCCTGCGCCACAAGAAGTACTTCCACAATCTGGGCCAGCGACTCGGCTGGCTACCGGCGGCGCGACACGTCCGCCCGGGCGGCATTTGGGTGCATGCGGTCTCAGTCGGCGAGGCGCTGGCGGTGGTGCCGCTGCTGCGTCAGTTGCGCGCGCGTTTTCCCGCTCGCCCGCTCCTCTTCTCAACCGTGACCCTCACCGGCCAACAGGTGGCGGCTCGACCGGCCGGACTCGCGGAGGCGATTTTTTACTTTCCGTTCGATTTCGCCTTCGCCGTCCGCCGCGCTTTGAAGCAGCTCCGGCCGGCGCTCATTCTCATCGCCGAGACGGAAATCTGGCCGAACTTTCTCCACCAAGCCGCGCAGGCTGGCGTGCCGGTCGTGTTCGTCAACGGGCGCATCTCGGATCGGAGTTTCCGCCGCCACCGGTTGATTCCGCTCTGGCGCGGGTTCTTGCGGCGCGTGTTGCGCACGCCGGCCTTCTTCCTGATGCAAAGCGAGCAAGACGCTGAGCGGATCATTGCCCTGGGCGCGCCGGCCGAGCGCGTCGCGGTCGGCGGGAATCTGAAGTTCGACCTTGCGCCGCCCGCCCGACCTGCCTTTCTCCGCCTGCTGGAGGCCCGGAGCCCCATCATTGTGGCCGGCAGCACGCTCGAAGGGGAGGAGGCGATGCTGGTGGACGCGCTGCGCGCGGTCCGGGCAGATTTCCCCGAAGCACTCCTCGTGCTGGCGCCGCGACATCCGGAGCGGTTTGACCCGGTGGCGCGGTGGCTCCGCGCCCGCGGTGTTTCCTTCGTTCGCCGCACCGACCTCCAGGCGGCGTCGAACAACCACATGCCCGGCTCCGAGCCAGAAGTGCTGCTGCTCGACACGCTGGGCGAGCTCGCCGCCACCTACGCGGCGGCCACCGTGGCCTTTGTCGGCGGCAGCCTGGTGCCTGCGGGCGGGCACAATCCAGTCGAGCCGGGTCTCTGGGGCAAGCCGATTCTCTTTGGCCCTTCAATGGAAAACTTTCGCCTGCTGGCGCAGGCTTTCACCGCCGCCGGTGCCGCGTTGCCCGTGCGCGATGCGGCCGAGCTCGGGAAACGCCTGGCCGAGTTGCTGCGCGATCGCGATCGCTGCCGCAGGATGGGCAACGCTGCGCAAGCCCTCGTCGCCGCGAGTCGCGGAGCGACGGCGCGCGCGGCGGAAAAAGCGGCCGAGTTTCTGCCGTCCCCAGGATAGAGTGAGGCGCTGACCCATGTTGGTTGTGAGCCATCCCCGCTGGTTGCGGACGCTCCTGTCGCCGCTGGCGTATTTCTACGGCCAGTTCATGCGTGTGCGCGCCGCGCTCTATGCGCGCGGCACACTCCGCCCGCGCCGCCTGCCGGTGAAAGTGGTGAGCGTGGGCAACTTGACGGTCGGCGGCACGGGCAAGACACCGCTCGTGCTCTGGCTGGCGCAACGCCTCGGCGCACGCGGGGTGAAAGTAGCCGTGTTGACGCGCGGCTACGGGCGCCTGCTGCGCGCCCCGCGCATCGTTCTGGATTCCACGGTCAACGTAGAGGAGGCGGGCGACGAACCTGTCTTGTTGGCGCGGCGCCTGCCCGGCATTCCCCTCGGCATTGCCGCGGACCGGTTCGCCGTGGGCCGACGCGTGGCGGAGAAATTCCGCCCCGATATCTTCCTGCTCGACGACGGCTTCCAGCACCTGCGCCTGGCGCGTGACCTCGACATCGTTTTGCTGGATTCGTCGGATCCGTTTGGAGGTGGCTACGTGCTGCCGGCCGGCCGCCTGCGCGAACCCGTGGCCGCGCTCGCGCGCGCCGACCTGGTGGTCTTGACGCGGCTGCGCAACGGTGCCGAGCGCGTTATCGAAGCGATTCGCCTCTACAATCCGCGCGTGCCGGTGTTTGGCGCACGCACCCGCCTGAGGGAGGTTCTCGACGCCACCACCCACAAGCCGGTTTCGCGCACGGGGCTTGCGCGGGTGCCCGTGCTGGCCTTTTGCGGCATTGGCAACGAGGCAGCTTTCTGGCAGGACCTGCGGGAGTGGGGGTTTCACCTGGTCGGTACGCTGGCCTTCCCCGACCATCATCGCTATCGGATCCAAGATTTCAGCCGCATCGTGCGCGCCGCCGACCGCGCCGGCGCGCAGGCGGTGTTGACGACGGAGAAAGATGTCGTCAACTTCACCGTCCTGCCGCCCAGCATTCCCCCGTGTTTCTACTGCCGCATTGAGCTCGAGTTCGACGACGAAGAGGGGTTCTGGAACGCGCTGGCAGCCGGCTTGAGCTTTCCCGCGGCCGCACCGAGGCGACGCGAGACACCCTATGTCAACTGACTTGGCCAGGGCCGAAAAGATTCTCGTCCGCGTGCCCAACTGGGTGGGCGATGCGGTGCTGTCGTTGCCGGCACTGCGGGCGCTGCGAGCGCACTTCCCGCAGGCCGAGCTCGCGGTGCTGGCGCGGCCGTGGGTGGCTGACCTGTACCACGATGTGGCGGAAATTGATCGCCTCATCGTCTTCGACCGCGCGGACGCCCGCGGCCTGCTGCGGATGGCGCGCCGGTTGCGGGGCGAGCGGTTTGACCTGGCCGTGCTTTTCCAGAACGCGTTTCAGGCCGCGCTCCTGGCGGTGCTGGCGCGTATCCCTCGCCGCCTGGGCTATCGGCGCGACGCCCGCGGATGGCTCCTCACTCATCCAATCGAGGTTCCCCGGCCGCGCACGATTCCTGCGCACGAGAGCTACTACTACCTGGAATTGTTGCGGCGCAGCGGCTGGCTCGATGGGTTGCCACCGGTGGAGAGCATTCGGATTGAGCCGGCAGCGACGCTGGTGGCGGGGATGGAGAATCGTTTGCGGCATCTCGGGGCGGCAAGTGGCCGCCTGCGCGTCGTCATCGCGCCGGGTGCCGCCTATGGCTCGGCCAAGTGCTGGCTACCCGAGCGCTACGCGGCGCTCGCCGACCGCTTGGTGGAACGATGCGGCGCCACCGTATTACTCTGCGGTACGGCGCGCGAGGCCGAACTTGTCGCGCACATCGCTCACTCTATGCACACCCCGGCAATTTCTCTGGTGGGTGAGACTTCGCTGCGGGAATTCTTAGCTGTTCTGGCCAACGCGCACCTCTTCATCGGCAATGATTCCGGGGCCATGCATTTGGCGGCCGCAGTCGGCCTGCCACAGGTGATCATCTTCGGGCCGACCGATGGGGCCGCCACCGGCCCCGTGAACGCGCGTGCGCAACTCGTCCGCCAGCCGGTTTCCTGCAGCCCCTGTTTTCTGCGGCACTGTCCCGTGGATCATCGCTGTATGACGCGGGTCACGCTCGAGGCTGTCTGGGAGGCGGTGGAAAGTGTGCAGCCCATCCCAGCTGAGAAAAACGCCTCCGTGGTGAGAAGCGATGGCGTCTGAGCGAAACGAACTGGCGGCGCTGGTCCGGAGCTTTGCCGGCCGGCGGTTGTTGGTCTTGGGCGATTTGGTCGCCGATGAGTTCATCTACGGCGAGATGAAACGCATCTGGGGCGACGTGGCCCGCACCTCCCGCGAAGTGGCTTTCGGGCTGGTCTTGCGGGAGAGCACCGTGCAGCGCGTCCCCGGCGGCGGCGCGAACGCCGTCAACAACCTCGCCGCCTTGGGCGCGCGTCCGCTTCCTGTCGGCTTTGTCGGCGACGACGCCGCCGGCCGCGCCCTGCGGCGTCACTTTCAGCAGCTGGGCGTGAAGGTTGACGGCATTCGCGTTCTTCAAGGGCGGGTGACGACGACGAAGGCGCGCATTCTGGCCGGCTCGCCGCACTCCACTGCGCAGCAGGTGCTACGTCTCGACCGGGAAGAGACCGAACCGCTGTCGGCGGCCACCGAGCGCGGGTTGCTGGCGGCGGCGCGCCGTGCGCTTCCGCACGTGGACGCCGTGCTCGTTTCCGACTACGGCTACGGCGCTGCCACCCCCAGGCTGCTGGCGCGACTCCTCGCCGGGCGGCGCCCGCGCATTCCCGTGGTCGTGGATTCGCGCTTTCGCCTGCGCGCCTATCGGAAACTGACCGCCGCCACGCCGAGCGTGCCGGAAGTCGAAGAGGCTTACCACTGCCAGATTGGTGCCGACGGCCGGCTACTGCATCGGCTGGGCCGGCGGCTGCTGGGCGAGTTGCGCGCACGGGCCTTGCTGGTTACGCGCGGCCGACACGGTATGCTGCTGCTCGAGAACGCGAAGAAGCCGGTGAACCTTCCCGCCGTCGGCGGCGACCAGGTGGCCGACGTCACCGGCGCCGGCGACACCGTCGCCGCTGTCTTCACGCTGGCGCTGGCGGCGGGCGCGAGTTTTGTCCAGGCCGCCCACCTGGCCAATTACGCCGGGAGCTGCGTGGTACAGAAGCGTGGCACGGCGACCCTGACGTGCGCCGAGTTGCTGGCGGCGCTCAACGCGAGCTTGTGACCCAGGAGAAGATCCTCTCGCTCGACGCTCTCGCCATGCGGCTCGCCGCGCATCGCCAAGGCGGCGAGCGCATCATTCTGGCCAACGGCTGCTTCGATTTCCTCCACGTCGGTCACGTGCGTTATCTAGAAGGCGCCAAGGAACTCGGCGGGGTGCTTGTGGTGGCGGTGAACGACGATGCGAGTGTCGCGCGGTTGAAAGGCGCCGGCCGGCCGCTGCTTCCGGCGGCCGACCGCACGCGCCTGGTGGCCGCCCTGCGAGTAGTAGACTACGTGGTGTTGTTCGACACGCCGACCGTGGCGGGCTTGCTTGAGCGTCTCAAGCCGGACTTCCACGCCAAGGGCACTGACTACACGCCCGAAACCGTTCCCGAGCGCAAAACCGCGCAGCGGCTGGGTTGCCAGGTCGTGATTGTCGGCGACCCGAAAGAGCACTCGACCCGCGCGCTGCTGGAAGACATCCGGCGCCGACTCTCTCGATGAGCAAACGCTTCCTGGTGGTGCGCCTGGGCTCAATGGGCGACATCGTGCACACCCTGCCGGCGGTCGCCTGCCTGCGGCAGCGATTCCCGCGGGGGCAGATTGACTGGGTGGTGGAGGAGCGCTGGCGCGAGCTGGTGGAGTTGAATCCGCACCTTTCCCAGTGCGTGAGCCTGCGGACGCGTGGGTCTCTGGTGGCGCTTGCACGCGCGGTCGCTGCGCTTCGGCACGCCGACTACGACTGCACGCTCGACTTTCAGGGGCTCTACAAGTCCGCCGTGCTGGCTTGGCTCACCGACGCGCACCGACGGATTGGCTTCCACGAGCGCGCCCTGCGCGAGCCCGGCAGCTTTCTCTTCTACACCGAGTGCGTGCAGCCGCCTGCCGGAACGCATGTGGTTGAGATGAACCTAGCGCTTGTGGCTCACCTAGGTGCGGAACTCCGCGGCCCGCTCGCCTTCGACCTGCCCACCACACCTGAGGACGAAGCCTTTGTCGAGGAACGCTTGCGCCGCCACGGACTCAGCCAGTTTTTCATTCTCAACCCCGGTGGTGGCTGGATGAGCAAACGCTGGCCGGTCGAGCGCTACGCGGAGTTGCACGATGCGGTCGTGCGCGCGCGTGGCTGGTGTGGGTTTGTCAATGTCGGGCCGGGCGAAGAGAGTCTGGCGTTGGACGTGGCGCGGTCCGCCCACGCAGCCAAGCCAGTTCAGTTTCCGCTCAGCCCGCGGCAGTTCGTGGCCTTGGCGCGGCGCGCGCAACTCGTGGTGGGCGGTGACACCGGGCCGGTGCACGTGGCCGCAGCGCTCGGCAGGCCGGTGGTGGGGCTCTATGGGCCGACCGACCCGGTGCGTAACGGCCCGTTCGGCGCGCGTGTAGTGGTGGTCTACAATCCGGGCGTGACTCCGCCGACCTACAAGCGCGAGCAGGGGTACTCCCCGGCCATGCTCTCCATCACCGTCGAGCAGGGAGTGACCGCGATCGACCGCCTCATGATGCAGGCTACAGATGGGTGATTGGGCGGCACGCTGGCGCGTCCCGGTGGGCTTCGCCGTGGCCGCGGCCTACCTCTACTTCGCCCAGCCGACTCCTGCGCTGCTGGCAGCGGGCGCCGCCATCGCCGCGGTGGGCATCGCGCTGCGCGCCGTGGCCGCGGGCTACCTGCGCAAGGGCGAAGGCGTGGCCCAGAGCGGGCCCTACGCCTACATCCGCCATCCACTCTATCTCGGCAGCGCTTTCATCGTGGCGGGCTTTGCCGTGGCCGCCGGGCGTGCCTGGTTGGGCCTGGGGATGGTCCTGTTCTTCCTTGCCCTCTACCTGCCGCTGCTCGGCCACGAGGAGGCGGCGATGCGGGCGCGCTATCCCGCTGAGTATGCCGCCTACACCGCCGCCGTGCCGCGACTCTTTCCCCGCTCGCGCCCGGGCGTACTCGGCCAGTAGAGCGAGCGCTTCAACTGGTGCCTCTACTGGCGCAACCGCGAATACAACGCCCTGGCCGGCTATCTCGGGATGTTGCTCTTGCTCTGGTTGAAGATTCGCTACGGTGGCTAGCGGGGGCTACTGCAGCCGGTACTTTTCCATCAACAGGCGTTGCAGGCGAGGCTTGTAGAGCAGGTCGTAGGTTTTTTCCTTGTCGGGAAAAAGCGTCAGGGCGACGCGGCGGGTGGCAGCGATGAGTTCGGCGGCTTCTTCAAAAGGCAGGTTGCCCTGGCTGATCACGTTCATCACCAGGCGCACGGCGAATTGGAGCCGTCGGATACGTCTTGATTCTTCCTGGATGGCTTCGTCCCGATTCATCAAGAGGCCCAAAGCCGAATTATAGAGGCCGCGATGCAGAGCCGCAACCCCGCCTCAGGGCCACAGCGCACGCAGCCGCTGCCCCAAGTTGGCATAAGGCGTTCGACGCTGCTCGCGTGCGAAGCTCGACACCCCAATCGTCCGCCCATTGGTGCGCACGGTGACCGCGCCGTCGCGGTCAGTGCGGAAAGTCGCCGCACTGGCCGCCGTCAAGCGCGCCAGCACTTCGGGATGGGGATGGCCGTGGGGATTCTGGCCGCCCACGGAGATGACGGCCGTGGAGGCACCCACGGCGGAGAGGAACTCGGTGCTGGCGCTCGTCCGGCTGCCGTGATGGGGCACCTTGAGCGCGTCCGCCGCGAGAGGCAAGCCGGCGGCCAGCAGTCCCACTTCGAGTGATCGTTCGATGTCACCCGCCAGCAGCACCCGCTGCCCCCGATAGCTTACCCGCACGACCAGCGAATCATTGTTGGGGGATTGCGGATCCGGCGGCTGGTCGAGCGGCGGGGAGAGAATTTCAATCCTGGCTCCGCCCAGTTCATGCACCTCTCCACGCCCGTGTTGTGAAATCACAATTTTGTGCTCGCGCGCTTTTTCCAGCAGGCGCCGATAGGCGGGTGTTTCCGGATTGTTGCCCACCCAGAACTCGCCAACGCGGAAATTGTCTAGGACAGCCGGGAACCCGCCCAAATGGTCGTGGTGGGCGTGGGTCAGAATCGCTCGGTCGAGTTGCTTGAGTCCGCGCGACCACAGATAGGGCGACACCACATTCTCGCCCGTGTCCTGGCCGAGCCAGTAGCCTTCCGGGAGCCGGATGGCTCCCGGACCGGCGTCCACCAGCCAGCTCTCGCCCTGCGGCAGGGCGAGGACGATAGCGTCGCCCTGGCCCACATCGAGCACGGTAACTTCCAGTTCCCCGGGCGTGAGCTTCGGCGCGAACGGATAAGTGACGATGACCGCCACGAGCACCGCCACTGGCACCGCGACCAGCAGTTGCCAGCGGCGGCGTCGCCTGATGGACAAAGCCAGCAAGACCAGCGCGATCCCGTAGGCGAGTACGACGGCTGACGGCGGCGCGGGGATTCGCCAGGTCAGCCAGTCAAGTGTGCCCAGGCGGGTCACGACCCACAGCAGAACATCGGTCAACGTCGCCACCGCCGGCGCCACGAATTTGGCTGCGGCGAGCCACACAGTGCCGAGCAGCAGGAGCGCGAGACCCAGCGGAACCATGAAGCCTACCAGCGGCACCACCACCACGTTGGCTACGAGGCCCGTCCAGGTGACGCGGTGGAAGTAGAGAGCCAGCAGGAGCACAAAGCCGAGATGAACCGCGAAGCTGATGACCAGGACGTTCCAGGCGTTGAAGCCTGCGCGCACCATCCAGAACAAGAGCCGCCGGAAGCGGCCCAGGCGGCTTGCCAGGTCGCGCAGGTCGAGCCGGAACTGCGCTTGCCGCGGGGCAAAGTGGTCGTCGCGCTCGGGGTCATCGAGGGCTTGGAGTGCCTGACGATAAGGCAGCGAGGTCCGTTCCATCCAGGGTACAGCCAGCAGTGCGATGAGCAGTACGGCAGCGAAGGAAAGCTGAAAGCCGCTGTCGAAGAGCCACCCGGGCCGCAGGAGCAAGACTACGAGTGCCGCCAGCGC
>JACQTG010000022.1 GCA_016210895.1 Acidobacteriota bacterium | reverse complement strand
TACAGGGCACGGGGGAGGGGGCCCGCCCACCCGGTCTGCCGGCCCCGAAGCTTCGGGGCGAGCCCGCGGACACTACCCTGCGGTTTTGCCAACCGAACAAACGTCAGGGCCAAAGAGACGGCGGGACAACTTCATTGTTGGACCTCAGCGGCTAAAGCCGGATTGATTGTGCACCACCGGCGGCACGCCTCCCCGCAAAGGACGCGGGATCTTCGCCCCGAATATTCGGGGCTCCGAGAAGGCGTGCCCTGACGCAAGACAAGGGTTCCACACAGTCGCTAAAGCCCTGACCCGCCCAAACCAGAAGCCTGCGGATGGTTGGCGGGAGCGCATTCCCAGGACGGGAAGGATTCTCAAAAAGTTCAGCGTGTTCATGGTTCTCACCGTGTGCACGGTTCTCAGGGTTCTTAGACGCGCGAGGAGTTTTCTGGTAGACAAGCGCGGGAGAAGCAAAAGAGGCAGAGGAGGGTTGAATGGAGCATTCGAAGGAGCAAGATGCAAGCATGGAAGTGTAGTGTTTGCCTGCATTTAGTGCATTTTATGCAAAAACCCCCCCCGGGGGGTGCAGGAGGCTGAGGAGTGTGTGCGAAAACTCAGCTTTGCTGCCCTCAGCGGCTAAAGCCGGATTGAAGATGATGAATTTACGGCACGACTGAAGTCGTGCCCTGCCAAATAAAGCGCTTATCACACACACTCAGGCCCTCGGCCCCGGTCGGGATGAAGGAGCCCCGGGGCTCGGTGCAGTGATGATGAGGTCGCCGCGAGAGTGAGGGAAACGATGAGCGGTCCGTGGGAGTTAGCCGACGAGCAGCGGTGCCGGCAGGTGCTGGCGGAAGGACGCCGGTGCGGCGGGCGGCGGTTGAAGGGAGCGGAGCTGTGCCGGTGGCACCAGCCGGGCCAGGCGCGGCCACGGAGGCGAAGGCCAAAGCGGCTGCCGGAGGCGGCGGTGGTGGAGTTGTTGGCCGCCAGCGAACTGCAGTACGCCGACGTAGGGGAATTGCGGGCGCTGCTGGGACGAACGCTGGCGCGGCTGGAGCAGGGGCAGATTCGTCCGAGCGTAGCCTATGCCATCGGCTACCTGGCGCAGGCGCTGCAGCAGCTTCCGCTGCCGAGAGAACCGCGCAAGCGCTGGGAAGAGTTGACCCCCGAAGAACAGGAGCAGCGGCGGCGGGAAATGCGTCGGCAGGTGCGCCAGATTTACGGGTGGACTGATGAGGAGCTGGACAGGCAACCGTAAGGAAATTACGCTTGCCGACGCCCCGAAGGGCCGGCGAGGAATGCGCCCTGGCAGTATCGGGTCGTCGTTGAGGCAGGGCATTCCTCGCCGCTACCTCTCTTTGTACAGACCGACGACGAAGGCTGCGGGCGGGCTGAGCTGCCTGACACACCAGTGGCCTTCGTCGCCGCTACAGCCTGCACCCCCGCAGAGCAGGGCCAGCGGAGCGATATCTTGTGGGCGGCTGAGCGACGTACTAGAATGCCCACCCCGATGCCCAGGCGCAGATCTCGCAGCGAGCAATCAGTCCGCCGCCGGGCGGCCCTAGGCGACGAACAACTGGAACTCGCCCGCGCCGTCCAGCGCAGCCTGCTGCCGACACCGTTGGGGCCGACGGTCGGTATCGAACTCGTGGCGCGTTTCGTTCCCGCCCAAGGCGTGGCCGGCGACTTCTACGACTACTTCCCGTTGCGACCGAACCAAGTGGGGTTCTATCTCGGCGACGTCCAGGGCAAGGGCCTCGAAGGCGCGATGTACGCCGCGTTGGTCAGCGGCATTATGCGCGGTCTGGAGAAAACCGGCAACCAACCGGCCCAGGTGCTGGACTTCCTCAACCGCCGGCTGCGCCTGCGCCCCATTCCCAACAAGTTCTGCACTCTGTCCTACAGCGTGCTTGAGCTCAGCCAGCGCCGACTCATCTTCTCCAACGGCGGCCTGCCGTATCCTTTTCTCTGCCGTGGCGGACAGGTCACCCGCATCGAGCTGCCGGGCTTCCCGCTGGGCCTGTTCGACACAGCCACCTATGAACAGCAGGAAATCAGCCTGGAAGCGGGCGACCTGCTGGTGGTATTCAGCGACGGCCTCACCGATTCGCTCGAAAATCACCGCGTGCGCGACGGCGACGCGTTCGTGCGCAGCCTGCTCGGGCACGCCACGAAACTGTCCGCGCTGGACGTGGCCGACGAGCTTGTGGCCCGCCTGCCGGTGCTTTCTCCCGCCAAGCGTCCGCGTGAATTGGCCGACGATGTCACCTTCCTCGTCCTACGGGTGGCCTAGTCGCGCGGCCGCCCTTCTAGTGATGTTTGCAGAACTGGGTAACTCAGAGATGGATTCGTCGGGAAGGCAAACAACGCCCGCAGGGGCTAAAGCCCGTGATTGGTTGCGACTTTTTCGGCACGGCTGAAGCCGTGCCCTGACGGAAGGAAGCTTCGAACCGTTACTCTGTTCTGCAACCAGGACTAGTAGACGAGCGCGGCGGCACGCACCAAGCCGCCGTCCGCGTCTTTCACCTTGAGCGGAAAACCCACAAACACGACGTTGGCCTCGCCCACGAGCGGCTCCAAGTTCGTCAGCCCCTCGATGACGGGAATCTCCCGCGTCAGAAAGGCCAGATGCTCGGGCACAATCTCACCCGGGCTCTTCCCTCTCCGTATCAACTCCGGATAGCGGCGGAAGCTGCCCAGACTGGGCATATCGGTGGCCACGGCTTTGACGGGCAGTTGGGCCAGCCACTCGGCCGCTTCGCCGGAGAGATAGGGATAGCTGGGCCAGTCACTGTCACGCGTGGGGGGCTGGTAGCCGGTATAGAGAATCACAATCTCCCCCGGCTTGATCCCCTTGTCCTTCAGGTCGTCCACGGTGATGGAATCGTCTCGCGGTTTGCCGCGGAAGTCGACGACGCGCGCCGGACCGAGCAACCGCGTGAGGGGATAGCTGTCCGCCGAGAGCCCGCCTTTGAGGAGGTGGCTGGCCGGGTCGAGGTGCGCCCCGACGTGATTGAACAGCTCATACACGGAATTCGAAACGTACAGGTTCGGCTGGTCGGTGACAATCTTCCGGAAAGAGGTCTTGCCCGGCACCTCCAACCATTGCAACACGCGAGCCCCCCACTGCCGCAGGAGTGCATCCTCCCCCAGCGTGGGCGAGAGATCCACGATGCGCTGCGGCAGTACAAACTGGCCCGGCGGCGGCGCGACCCGCACGCCGTGCCACCAATAGCCGAGCAAGAATGCCAGCACCAACAGCGGCAAGAGCCGGAGCAGGCGTTTCATTATCCTCTCCTCGTCTCACGCAGGCACGGGCCCGCACAGACCCTGGGGAAAGTGGAACTCAGGGAAGTGAAGCGCATCCTAGAAAGCACAGGTACAAAAGTCAATGCCTGAGCCCCCGCATCGCTCTCGCTCCCTAGCGTCCGCCGTCCAAGACGATCGCCTCGGCCTCAATCTCGACCAGCATTTCGGGCGCAATCAGGCGGCTGACTTCGACCATAGTGGTCGCGGGGCGAATTGCACCGAAAAACTCGCCGTGGGCGCGGCCGACTTTTTCCCACTGGCTGATGTTGGTGAGGTAGATGCGGGTGCGCACGACATCCGTGAGCGCGGCCCCGGCGGAGCGCAGGGCGGCTTCGATGTTGCGCAGCGCCTGCACCGCCTGCCCATAGGCATCCCCCACTCCCACAATCTGCCCGCTCGCATCCGTGGCCGTCGTGCCCGAGACGTGAACCGTGTGCCCCACCCGCACCGCACGCGAGTAGCCCACAAGGGGTTCCCAACGGGTTCCGCTGGCGATGTTTTGTCTCTGCATGCCCTCCCACCTCCACCGAGCCTAGAGCCGCGCGCCAGCCCACTTCTGCCGCCGGCGCGTCACGCTCAGCAAATACACAGAACTGACCAGCAAGACGGGGGCCGAATACGCTCCCGGCATCCACCGTCCGAGGTAGACCGAGCCCAGGAGATGCAGCAGGCCGTTGGCGAGCATGATTGCACCGAAGAGATAGGAAACGGGCACCATCGCCCGGTTGTCGCGAAACACAAGAGGCGAGAGGGCCAGCAGCAGCGTCACCGCGAGAATCAAGCCCCCTAACCAGGCCTCAAACGTAAATACGGGCAGAGGCAGAAAGGACCAGCGCTCACGGATCGCTTGAGCGATGGGGTTGTAAACAGACAGGAAGTTGGTTAGAGCTTCATCGGTAACGTGAAGAGCGAGGGTCACGCACAGTGCTACCCAGGCCCACCCGTGCTGGCGATGAATCCGCTCCCCGCTCTCGGCCGGAGCGGCCACTAGTCTTTCGCCACCGGGTAGCCAGCTTC
This sequence comes from Acidobacteriota bacterium, assembly GCA_016210895.1. The sequence continues at coordinate 1,503 of JACQTG010000022.1, read as the reverse complement.
GCACCAGCCGCGCCAGCCGCCCCAGACCGAGGCCACGTTTTGGTAGCCCATCTTTTGCAGGTTCTCGGCGGCCAGCGCGGAGCGGTAGCCGCCGCCGCAGTAAAGAATAATCTCTGCGCTCGTATCGGGGATGGCCGCTTCGATGTCGCGCTCGAGAATACCTTTGCAAAAGTGGCGGGCCTGTGGGATGTGTCCGCGCGCCCACTCCTCGTGTTCACGCACGTCGATGAGATAGAGACTATGGCTACTAGAAAGTCTTTGTTCCAGCTCGGCGACACTCAGTTCCTGGACGCGCTTGCGCGCCTCCTCGACCAGGGTCAGAAATCGGGGTGAATGGTGTTTCGCCATCCCTCTCCTCCACTGCTCCCGCCGGGACTCACCGGGCGGGCATCTTCTCCAGCCGCTCCCGGCTCGCACGGCTGTTGCGGGCGATGTCAAACAGGATGTAAATCATCTGGGCCTGCGCCCGGAGGAAAAAGTATAACACCCCGCCGAAGAGCAAACAGATGAGCAGGCCGGCAAGCTTGGCCGGTCCCGGCAGCGGCGCAAATGCCACCAGAATGGACGCCGCCAGGACTCCCAGCGCGAGCGAGGCGTAGCTGGAAAAACTTTGCAGCTTCGCCAGCGCCCGCAAGGCTCCGTATTCTTCGCGTTCCATACGACGCCGCTCGTACTCCACCATCGCAACCTCCTCTTCCCAACGAATCTCAGCCTCCGTGTCCGTGAGCAACGCCCGCACAGGCTGCGAGGTCGTCTCCTGCTAGGGCGCTGCCACAGCTTCCTTCTTGAATCTGACCTTGAGTGTGGTCTGGTTACGTCCGGCGAAACTGAATTCCACCCAGTCTTCGTCCGGCACGATCAAGGGGGCGCCTCCGACGTCACGCGGAAAGTAGAAGTGCACCGCGGCCGTGGCCTCCAGACCTGAGTGCACGGCGCGTGCCGCCTGCACGCTTTTTCCGTGCGCGGTTTTCAATTCAGCCTGTGCTTGGAGCTCTTCTACGGTGAAGCGGGCGAGAATGTCGTACGTGAGGGGCACGGGGGGTTCCTTCGCCTTGACGGTGATGACGTAGTGGTCGCCTTCAAGATCATCTGGCTCGTCGGGGGGGCGCGCCAGGAACTCTGCCAGCGCACGCTCCCCGAGTTCCTCCAGCCGCGCAAACGCGCGCGCGACCGGCTCGGCCGATTCCCAGCGCACCAGATAGACAGCCGGCAGCCGCTCTGGTGCCAACCCTGGGTGGGTTTCGCGCTGGCGTCCGACGATGAAGGGCCGGCGGGTCAAACGACCAGTATTGATGAGGATGAACCTCTCCTGCGCCCAATGCGAGTTGCGCAAGACCTGGATCGTCTCCTCGATCGCCTGTGCTTCATCCGATTGCGCTAAAGCCGCTGACGGAACCCAACAGGCCAAGCTGAGCCCGGCCAGGGCCAGAACCCATCGCCGTCCAGGCCCTCGTTCCGCTCGCATGGCCCTCTCTTTTTACTCCAGGTCGCGCCAGTTTGGTC
>JACQTG010000132.1 GCA_016210895.1 Acidobacteriota bacterium | reverse complement strand
GGACATAGTTGCACACCGAGTCGCTGCGCTGCCTCCACAAAGCTATTGGTTGTAAGTGCCGGGTCGGCATACCCGCTGTCTGGCTCGTACGCTCCCGCGGCAAGATCGTCGTGGAAGAGGAAGGGATCGAGCTCTGCTAGCTCTCTCGCAGACAGTATCTCCGAATGGATGCCCAGATGCTGCTGCATGTCGACGTTTTTCCTCAGGAGAGGCAACCCTTCTTCTGAAACAGCAAATACCACTCCGCTTTGAACGAATCCAGCGCTTCCACCCACCTCGTCCACAAAGCGCCGGAATGTTCTGAGGCTGTTCAAGGCCATCCGCGCCAAGGTCTCAATGCTGTAATGCTGACGTACAATCCCGCTCGAACGACCGGTAGGTCCAGAAGCCGGGAAGCGACGCTCCAGCAAGAGCACGTTCTTGACCCCTCGCTTGGCGAGCTGGTAGGCAACGCTCGCACCGTTTACGCCGGCCCAATGACAACAGCGTCCGCTGTCCGGCCCAAGGTGGTGCCTCCTACCTGAAGGGTGTGGTTGATCCAGCGCGTGGGTTAGCAAACAAATGCAAGCCCGCGGTCGGGATTGCACCGACGCTTTGACGACTTCTCCACACATGCTATCTTGTTGACTCGTCTGGATCTTTCCTGCATCCCACAACACAGTCTAGCACGGCAGTCGGCAGCAAGCTGGACCCAGCTTGGCCAAGTCTATTGATCCCGCTTTAAGCATTCCCGCTTATATCGGCAGTCTGCGAAAGCTAACCTCCGCTTGGGGCATCCCACTCAGCGTTGAATTTTTCATCAGCAAGAGTAAAAGCGGGGCTTCTTTTCCGTAGGCGGAAGCCACTACTCCTCCAAGGAGTTAGCGCTGTGGGCTATCCGGCCTGGTCGCGCTTTTTTTGGCTGGCCAATTGCTACCCTGCTGGCGGGAGAAAGTGTGCAATGAGGGCGACCGAACCTAAAGTAGCTGAGTACAAGGTCGGGACATACATCTGCCCTAATACCAAGTCCCCGGTGTCTCTATCGGCGTCGCGCCCGCTGGCGTACCTTGACTGGCCCGTGGTGGTGGAGACTTGTTCGGACTGTGGCCAGCGCCATGTGCTGCAATGTGAGGAAGTCCACCACCCGCCAGCCTTCGGCTACGAGTAGCGCGCGCCGGCGGAAGTTTCGCCGGGACTCAATAGGGACGATGTAGAACCGATGAGTGTAGCGCCGAACCCGGAGGAAATTCTCGCCCGCTGGCCCGATCGGGCCGAAAACCTCATCGCGATTCTCCAAGAGATTCAGCACGACTTCCATTACCTGCCGGAAACGGCTCTCCGTGCCGTCGCGCGCCGCCTCCGGCTGCCGCTGACCGAGGTCTTCCACGTCGCCACGTTCTACAACTGCTTCAGCCTGGAGCCCCGCGGCCGGCACTGGGTGCGTGTCTGCCTGGGCACGGCCTGCCACGTCCGCGGCGGCCAACGGATCCTGGACAAAATCCTGCGTGACTTGAACCTGCCTGCCCCCGGAACCAGTGCCGACTTCGAATTCAGCGTCGAGCCTGTGCGCTGTCTGGGCTGCTGTGGCCTCGCGCCCGTTGTCCGCATTGACCAGTCTACCTATGGCCACCTCCGCCAGGCCCGGGTGCCGAAAGTCTTGAAACACTACCGCAGCCGCACCGCCGAAGCGGCTTGAGCGCGATGTCCGCCAGTCCCGGACAAATGGCCACCCTCTCCGACTTGCGGGCCGCCGCTCGGCGCGGCCGCCAGACCCTACGCCCGGACGTGGCCAAGATCTGGGTGGGCATGGCCACCTGCGGGCGAGCCGCCGGCGCCGAAGACATTCACGCAATCATTCAAGAGGAGGTTACGCGCCTCCAGCTTCCATATGTCATCACTGCCACGGGCTGTATTGGCTGGTGCGCGCAGGAGCCACTCGTGGATGTTCGCCTGCCCGGGCAGCCCCGCGTCAGCTACGGCCGAATGGATGTGCGCAAGGCACGAGAACTCATTCGCGGCCTCCCAGATGGTGACCTGAAGCCAAAGTGGGCTATCGGCTTCCTCGCCGGCCACGACAACCCTGTCACCAATCGCCGCCTCGACTTCGCCCCCTCTGGAGTGCGTCTCGACGGCCTGCCCGCCTACGAGGAACTCGATCTCTTCCGCCACCAGCTCCGCTGGGTACTGCGGAACTGCGGGATTATCGATCCCGCCAGCCTCGACGAATACATCGCCCGGGGCGGCTACTTTGCCCTCTATCGTGCCCTCACGCACGACCAACCCGAGGAAATCATCACCGAGGTCTCCGGCGCTGGCCTGCGTGGGCGGGGCGGGGCCGGCTTTCCCACCGGCATCAAGTGGGAGGTGATACGGCGCCAGCCCATCACACCCAAGTACATCATCTGCAACGCCGACGAAGGTGACCCGGGCGCGTACATGGATCGCGCTGTGCTTGAAGGTGACCCGCACAGCGTGCTCGAGGGAATGCTCATCGGCGCCTACGCCACGGGCGCCGCCGAAGGCATCATCTACGTCCGCGACGAATACCCGCTCGCTGTCGAGCGCCTGACGCAAGCCATCGCCCAGGGCGAAGCGGCCGGGCTGCTCGGCGACGGCATCTTTGAAACTGATTTCTCTTTCCGCATCCGCATCGTCAAAGGCGCCGGCGCCTTCGTGTGTGGCGAAGAAACCGCCCTGATTGCCTCCGTCGAGGGCCATGTAGGCGAGCCCCGCCAGCGACCGCCCTACCCGGCGGAGCGCGGCCTGTGGGGAAAGCCCACCTGCATCAACAACGTTGAAACCTGGGCCAACATTCCCCTCATCGTAATGCGCGGCGGCGACTGGTACGCCCGCGTCGGCACGGCAGGGAGCAAGGGCACCAAGGTCTTCAGCCTCGTCGGCGCCATCAACAACACTGCGCTCATCGAAGTGCCCATGGGCATCACCCTGCGCCAGGTCGTCTACGAGCTCGGCGGCGGGATTCCTGAAGGCCGGCGCTTCAAGGCCATTCAGACCGGCGGGCCGTCGGGTGGCTGCATCCCCGAATCCCTCCTCGACCTTCCCGTGGACTACGAGAGCTTGACCAGTGCCGGCTCCATCATGGGCTCCGGCGGCATGATCGTGATGGACGAGTCCAACTGCATGGTGGACATCGCCAAGTATTTCCTCAGCTTCCTGGCCGATGAGTCCTGCGGCAAGTGCTTCCCCTGCCGCAAAGGGCTGGAGCGACTGCTGGAAATCGTTATCCGCATCGCCGAGGGCAAAGGCCGGGAAGAGGACCTTCAGCTCCTGGAAGACCTCGGCTGGCTGGTGCGCGAAACCTCGCTCTGCGGCCTCGGCCAGACTGCCCCCAACCCTCTGCTCTCCACCCTGCGCTACTTCCGGGACGAATACCTGGCCCACGTGCGCGAGAAGCGCTGTCCCGCCAAGGTCTGCCGCGAGCTGATCACGTACTCCATCGAGCCTACCCTCTGCGATGGCTGCCACGCCTGCGTGCGCGTGTGCACCAGCGAGGCCATCTTGGGGGAGAAGGACGAGGTCCACACCATTGACGCGGCCAAGTGCATCAAGTGCGGCGCCTGTTTGGAAGTCTGCCAGCCCCAAGCGGTGCTGGTGACGTGAGGAGCGCGGCATGCCCAAGCTGACGATCAACGGCATCGAGCTCGAGGTGGAGCGCGGCACTACGGTCTTGGAGGCCGCGCAATTCCTCGGCCTCCCCATCCCCACCCTCTGCCACGACGACGGCCTGACACCCTACGGCGCCTGCCGTCTCTGCCTGGTCGAAGTCGGCACGCCCCCGCGCAGCAAGCTGCAAAGCGCCTGCACCCTCCCGGCCGATGACGGCCTCGTCGTCAACACTCATTCCGCCCGCGTCGAACGCGCCCGCCAGCTGCTGCTGGAACTCTACGTCGCCACCTGCCCGCAGTCGAAAACCATCCAGGATCTCGCCAGCCGCTACGGTGTCCTGCGCGTGCGCCTGGAGCCGGAATTTGAAGATTGCATCCAGTGCGGGAAGTGCGTACGCATCTGCCGCGAGCAGATGATGGCGGGCGCCATCAGCTTCGCCTACCGCGGTCCTCGCCGCAAGGTGATGAGTCCCTTTGGCTGGCAATCCGATGTCTGCCGGCAATGCGGCGCCTGCCTCTACGTCTGCCCGGTGGTCGAGTTGCGCTGCCACGGCGCGCAGCCCGATACCACACTCTGCTCGGGCTGCCTAAATTTCTCCCCCACCTGCCTCGCCTACCACGACCACGCCATGTGCTTTCTCGATCCCTGCGTGGCCTGCGAACTGGCCGGGCCCGTGCGCCAAGATTTGGTTTGGCCTACTCCCACGCGGGAGGCGACTCGGAAGTAAAGGAGAAGTGCCATGACGTACTCACGCCTGAACGCTTCGGCGGCCACCCTGACCAAGAACCGCACCGAAGACTCCATCAGCCCCTTCAGCGGGATGTGCACCACCTGCATTGATGGCTGCATCGGGATGTGTGAAATCGGCAAGTCAGCCTACCGCGGGGCAGAGATGATCTACCCCCAGCCCTTCGGCATCATTACTACCGCTTCGGCCAAGAGCTACCCTGTCGACCTCTCCCACTTCACCATTCTCGGGCGCGCCACCGGTGCCTGGGGGATGGAACCCGACAGCGACAAGGCTCTCTTTCCCAACGTCAATCTTGAGGTCAACTGGGGCCGCGAGCCCGGCCTGCGCTCTAAACTCCCCTTCTTGCTGGCCGCCCTCGGCTCCACCAACATCGCCAAGAACAACTGGGAAAGCCTAGCCATCGGTGCGGCCATCACCGGCACCTGCCTGACGGTGGGCGAAAACGTCTGCGGCATGGACCCCCGTTCACGTTTCTCCGACGGCCGCCTGTTGTCCAGCAACGAACTCGAGTGGCGCGTCCGCACGTTCCGCGAATGGCAAGAGGACGGCTGGGGCGAGATGATCGTCCAGGCAAATGTGGAAGACACCAAGCTCGGTGTCCACGAATACGCTATCACCAAGCTCGGCGTCACCGCCGTGGAACTTAAGTGGGGCCAGGGCGCCAAGGACATTGGGGGTGAGGTTAAAATCCGCGATCTGGAAAGGGCGCGTTTGCTCAAGCAACGCGGCTACATCGTGCTGCCCGACCCGGACAATCCGGTGGTAGCCGAGGCCTTCCAGCGCGGGGGTTTCCGCGAGTTCGAGCGCCACTCGCGCATCGGCATGGCCAGCCGGGACACGTTCCTGCACCGCGTCGAGCAGTTGCGCAAGCTGGGCGCCAAGTGGGTCTTCCTGAAGACTGGAGCCTATCGGCCCGCCGATCTCGCCCGCGCTGTCAAGTGGTGCTCCGAGGCCGGTATTGACTTGCTCACGGTGGATGCCGCCGGCGGTGGCACGGGCATGAGCCCCTGGCGGATGATGAATGAGTGGGGCATCCCCGCTGTCGAGCTGCACTCCCTGCTCCACCAGTACTGCCACCGGCTCGCCCGCCAGGGTGGCTACGTCCCGCCCATCGCGCTGGCCGGCGGCTTCACCTTTGAAGACCAGATATTCAAAGGCCTGGCCCTGGTGGCACCGCACGCCAAACTGATCGCTTGGGCACGCGGCCCGCTGGCAGCTGCCATGGTGGGCAAGACCATCGGCCGGCGCATCGAAGACAGCAGCCTGCCCATTTATGTCGAACGCTTCGGCACCACGGTGAGCGAAGTCTTCGTCACCGCGCCCGAACTGCAGGAACGCTACCAGGACCGCTTCCGCCTCATCCCCACGGGCGCCGTTGGCCTCTATACCTATTACCAGCGCGTGGCCCAGGGGCTGCGACAGTTGATGTGCGGTGCGCGCAAGTTCGCCCTTCCCCACATCGCCCGCAACGACATTGCCGCGCTCACCGCGGAGGCCACGGCCGCCAGCGGCATCCCCCTTGTTTCCGAGGTCGACCGCGAGGAGGCAGAAAACATCCTCAGCGCCGCCTGAGCATCCACCGTGTCCTAAACTCGGATTCTCGTGGCTATCCCTCACTGACAGGCTCTCGTGAACTGAGAGCTAGAGACTTCCCCGCCAGATTCCTCCCCAAAGGCGCGGGTAATTTGTCTTTGCGTAATTCCGTGAACTGGGCTTCGATTCAGCTTCCGACGCACCGACGCCACACTGCTCGGCGAGGGGCCGGGGCACTGCCGCCAGTTCAGGCGATCCTGGATGGAGCCGGCGGTCGGGATTGAACCGACGACCTGCCGATTACGAATCGGCTGCTCTACCGCTGAGCTACGCCGGCCTCAAGCTTAGTAAACATCGGATTGAAGGCCCTGTCAAACTTGCCTCCAAAAGCCCCTAAAAACCCCTAAAAACCAAAAGCTCTCCGACAGCGTCGGAGAGCTTCGGGGAAAGTAGGTATGGCCCAGTGCGCGGTTGAGCCAAGCCTGTTTGCCGGCTCCAAGTCTAATCGCGCGGTCAAAAGGTGTCAAGGAAAAAAGCGGTTCGGTATCGAACCAGGTAAGTCTTTTATTTTCTTGATCTTATAGAATACGTGAATGTTGCTTTTGCACCACACCGGGAGACATGTCTGCACGTAAGTCTATGATTTATCAATAGATTACCGCTTG
>JACQTG010000131.1 GCA_016210895.1 Acidobacteriota bacterium | reverse complement strand
GGTGCTAACAACGGCGGCTGCGTTTCGCCCGCGGGCCTTGCTGCTGTTTGACCGCATTGGGCCGGGTGAGGTGCTGGTGGAAAACCTCGACCCAGCCCACGAGCCGGTGGTCGGCTACTTCGAGCGCAATCGCGACGCCATCCGGCTGGTGGACTCCTTCGAAGACCACCTCACCGAAGACCCCATCCAGGTTCTCTATGCGGGCCCGGTGGCCGAGATGCGCGCACTGGCGCGCCAGCTGGAGGACTCCCCGCTGGCGGATCGCTTCACGGTGGCGCTGGCCGAGTATCCCCATCGCAACCTTACGCTGCTCGATGTCCTCGCCCGCGGCTGCACCAAGGGCGCAGCGCTCGCCTGGTGGGGTAAGCGCCGCCGCATCCGCCGCGAGGAAATCATGGCCATCGGCGACAACTGGAACGACCGCGAGATGCTCGAGTTCTCCGGGCTGGCGGTGGTGATGGGCAACAGCAGCGAAGAGCTGCGGCGCGCAGGCTGGTCGGTCACCCTGTCGAACGACGAAAGCGGCGTGGCCGCTGCCATCGAAAAGTATATCCTAGCGGCTGAGTCGCCTGCCTGAGCCTGGCGCAGAGCTCTTGCTGAAGATTCTCAGGTCGCTAGGGTGGATTTTGCGGGCTAGCCGGCGAGTTCGGGCGCCCCGGCTGGCCCGGTGCAGCGCCCGGGCCCCCGCGCAACAGCGCATCCGCCACCGGGTCGAAGATGAACTCCCAGGTGCGGTAGGTCGTCTGATTCTGAAAGAGCTTGATGGAGCGGCGCGGATTCTTGCTCGCCACACCGATAATCGGCAGGTTCACGCCCCCGCTGGAGGTGTCCACGAACGGCCGCTCCTCCGGTTTCTCTTCCGATTCTTCTCCGGGTCTTGCCTCCTCTTTTTCTCCGGCCTTCTCATCGGGCTTGGGTTCCTGCCCCGGCGCCTGCATCTGCATCTTCTCCCGTGTGACCGAACCGACCAACTCGCCCAGCGGCCCCACCCGGATCAGCCGCCACTGGCCGTCCTCGGTCATCGGATCCGGGTAGAGTTTCCGCAGGAAACGAATGCCGGTCTTGGGTTCCGCCAGTTCGTCCAGCTTCAGCGGCAGTCGCCCAAACTTTCGATAGTGCAGCGCCAGTGCCCGGCGGTATTGCTCGCCGCGAAAAATCAACTCCTCTTCCCGCTCCCGTTGGCCCTGGGTTAGGACCCGCGGCACGGCCACGCTGAGCAGGATCAGAACGAGTGCGGCCAAGAAGAGTAGGGTCATCAACGCATAGCCCGCCTGTCTGACGCCCCTCCTCACGGCTGCTCCAGTGGCACCACCCAGCGGTGCCCGCTCGCAATTTCTTCTAGCTCGACGCTCGTGGGGCGGACGCGCGCCACCCGATACCGCCGCAGCAGCGTGTCGCCCTCGGCGGCGATGAAAATCTCTTCCCCGTTGGTGAGAAAGACCCGCTTGGCGCCGCTCTGGCTGTCCTGGACGAAGCCATAAAAGCGCAAAGGCGCCGGCCGCGGCACTGCCGGTGGCGGCCCGGCCACGACGGGTGGCGGAGCTTGCGGTCGCGCGACAGGTCGCCGCCGATACTCGAAAATGTTTCGTCCCACCGTAACGCCCCTTGCCGGCCTCGCCAGCAAGTCTGTCCGCAGGCGTGCATCGGGGATTTCGCTGGCGTCCTGCGCGACCTGGGCCGGGGCATTGACCGACACCACCGGCAAGGGCTTCTCCGGGCGCAGATTGATAGCGATGAGAATGGCCACCAGAACCAACAGGAGGACGAGTTTTCCTTTCTGTTTCATCCTGCCCGGCGACGCAGATAGGTTTCCAGCGTAAGGTCCAACTGCAGGCTGCTGCCTGTGGTCGTGGAACCCAACCCCAGGCGCTTGAGCAGGTAGAAATGCTGAGCCTGTTCGAGCGCTTCCAGAAAGCGCAGCAAGTTCTCGTAGCCGCCCTCGAGCGTGGTGGTGATTTCAAGCCGAACCAATTCCGGCCGGTCCTTGATGGCATCGGAGCGGAAGTCAACGCGCCCCGGCCGGACCCCGACTTGGGCGGCCGCCCGCTCGAGTTCCGCCATGATGGCGGAGAAGCCCGCACTCTCATCGAGGAAATGCTCGCGGGCAAACTGATTGAGCTGTTGGGCGGTGACGGGTAGGTCGCGCTCCATACCCTCCAGCCGCGCGACCTCCTGCCCGGCACTTTCCACCTGCACCTCCAGCGCGGCCACGGCTCGTTCGTCAATCGGCTCAGCGGTGAGCGGCCGCAGCAGCAGGAAGTAGACGCCGGCGTTCAGCACCAGGAGTACCAGCAGGGCACGCACAAACCATCGCTGCCGCCGGGTGTTTGGCATCCTAGCCACCACCTCGATAGCTAGCGCTGACTTCGGCCACGACCACATCCGGGCCAGCCCGCTCGCTGCGCTGTTGCGAGCGCACCGCGACCTCCGCAAATGACTCACCCTGTTCCAGTTCGTGCAGGAAGCGGACCAGCGCCTGCGCCGATTGCGCCCCGACGCGGAGCTCCAGGCGCAACCGGCCGTCCGGGTCCAACTGCGGCGTCACGGCCAGGATGCGCACCTGATCCGGCAAATGCTTCTCCAGCGCGACAAACAACTGTGCCCAGGAAACAACCTTGCGCTGCAGCAAATGGTTGTAGAACGCCGCGCGCTCCACCACCTCGCGCGCCCCCGGCGCGCGCAACCGCGCCTCAAGCTCACTTTGCTGGGCTCTCAACTCCTTCACACCGTCGCGTAGCTCGGCGTTGCGCGCCCGCAGGTCCGCTCCTTCCTGCCAGTAGTGCCACGCCTGAGCGCCGACCCAGACCGTCAGCGCCAGCACGGCGCTCCCCGCCAGACCGCCGAGGAGCCAGAAGCGACGCTGGCCAGAAGCCGGGCGGGTGGCGAGGTTGAGCGTGACTCTCATCGGTCAAGCCCCGCGCGCAGGAAGCCCAGCGGCCCGGCCAGGCTGCGGTCGCGATCCACCACGTGCTCGGCGCGCGGCTGCCCCAACCAGGGGTCGAGCCGCAGCTCGGTGGCCACGCAACCCGCCTCTTCGCCCAGCATGCGCGCCAGTTCGACGCGCGCCGAGCCCGCACCCAACAAAAGGGCTTCGCTCACCGACTCCCTCCATTGGTCCTGAAAGTAAGTCAGGGAGGCAAAGATATGCACAAAGAGGGCTTCGGCAGAACTATCCGAGAGCGTCGCCGGCACACTCCGCAAGAAGCGAAGTTCGTTTCCGCAGGCAATGGCGAGTCCCAGCGCGCTCGGGTCGCGACGCACCAGCAACCGCAGGTGCGCTCCATCGGCTTCGAGCAAGCCGAGCGTCGCCAGCGTGGCCAGCGTCACCCACACCGGCTCAAAGCCAAGTGCTTCGAATCGTTCCTCGTACTGGCGCAGCAGACTTCGCTGCGCAGCCGCCACCAGGACGCTCGAGCCAGCCGGCTCCTTCCCCTGGCCCGAAGCAGGGCGGGGAAAAACCTGATAGCTCAATACGGCC
>JACQTG010000130.1 GCA_016210895.1 Acidobacteriota bacterium | reverse complement strand
GTGGTCGAGGCTCAAGTGGCGCCCGCCGGCCACGTGCCGCGCCCGCTTGAAAAACAGCTGGCCAAAGCCATAGCGAATGTCGAGCGGGCCCTTGACGGGATAGGAATCGACCAACGCTTTCACGACGAAGGCGTTGTAGGCGTTGATCCAGTTAGCGAGCTGCGTGGCCCTGTCAGGGAAGAGGTCGGGACGATTTTCGGGATTGATGGCGGCGAGCTGGTCGATGAAGGCGTCGAGTTCAGCCCGATTGGCTTTCAAGGCGGCGTAGCGCACCTGGCCCTGGGGTGTAACGTAGTTCTCGAGCACACGCGTCCACGCGCTGTAGGTAAACGATTCGGCGGCTTGGGCGCGTGCCCCCGCGGGCACCAGGCACAGGGCCGCCAGTGCACCTCCGAGGAGGGGGAAAAAGCGCTTGACAAAGCGAGACCCCGATGCCATCTGTAGAGGCTTTTTCGGCGCGCACGCAGGCGAGTGAGCGCGCTGGCGACGGTTTGGGTGAAGGTTCGTCTCTGCTATCACGATCGCTGCTTCGATGGCGCGGGCTCGGCTGCGGTCTTTCAGCGCTTCTACCAGGAGCGCATTCGCCCCGACAGCGTCTTTCACTATCGCGGCCTGACCCACCGCGCCTCCGCTCTATTTGATGACGACCTCTTCGACGGGGATGAAAATGTTATCGTGGATTTCAAATATTCTGCATCGCCGCGCTTGACTTGGTGGTTCGACCACCACCAGAGCGCCTTTCTCTCCCCGCAAGACGCCGAGCACTTCCGCCGGGATACCAGCGGACGCAAATTCTACGACGCCAGCTATAGATCCTGCACCAAATTCTTGGCCCACGTGGCGCGCGACCGCTTCGGGTTCGACCCCAGCCCCCTGGCCGAGCTGATCCAGTGGGCCGACATCATTGACGGCGCCCAATACGAGAGCGCCGAGGCGGCCGTCGAGATGAACACCCCGGCCACGCAGATTGCGCTGGTGTTGGAAGCTGGCCCGGACGACGACTTTAGCGCGCGCCTGATCCCGCAACTCGCCCGGGGCCGCTTGAGCGAGCTGGCGCGCGAGCCGGAGATTGCCGCGCAGTTCGAGAAGCTCTACCGCTGGCACCAGGATTCGATCGCCATCATCCATCGGCAGGCCGAGTATGCGTGCGGGGTGGTGACGGTTGACCTGATCGACCAGCGGCTCGAGGGCTATAACAAGTTCGTTCCCTACTATCTGTTCCCCGACTCGCGCTACAGCGTCGGCCTGAGCCGCTCGCCCGATCGGGTCAAGGTGGCGGTGGGGTCGAACCCTTGGAGCGAGATGGCCGACGAAAAGAATCTGGCCAGCATCTGCGAGCGCTACGGTGGTGGCGGACATGCCCGCGTGGCCGCGATTTCCTTCGAGCCCCGCCAGGTCGAGCGCGCCCGCCAAGTGGCCCGCGAGATCGCCGAAGAGCTCCGCCGCTCGTAGCAAAAGCCGAAGGTTCTGCCTGTCATCCCGAGCGTAGCGCGGGATCTGCTTTTCTAGTCCCTCACAGCTTGTGCGGGAGACTGTCTTTGTCGAATGAGATTCTCAGGCAACAGCTCGCGGCTGCGCAGCACCGTCGGCAGCGGCCCGTCGGTGCTCATGGCAAAACCCAGCGACTGGTCGCGGTCGAGACTCCCGTGCGTGCTCCTGAGGGTAACAATGCGCTCGAAGGTGGGCGAGCCGTGGTGGTAGCCGGGTTCCAGGCTGACCAATATGTCGGCGCGGTTTTGGACGTGATTGTCGGCCCACAAGCGGATCCGGTCGGCGGCATCTGGATAGCGATGCTGCGCCGTTGCGGCAAACAGATCGTCGCCAGGGACATATCCGCCAGCGGCTGTTCTATTGGATCGAAGTTCTTCGGCCAGCAGGGGTGCGAGCCCGAGCGGGTCCTGCCTCTCGGGTCGGTAGCGAAGCAGCTGTCCTTGCTTGGTCGATTCCAGTTGGGCGCGGCCGCGACGGCTTTCGATGACAACGCTGCCCCCATTGCGCCAGACCGTAAAATCCACGCCCTCGATTTCCGTCAGGGTGTGAGCGAGTTCCGCCACACTTCCGGGCTGGCAGTAGACGGCGATGAAACCTACGAGCCCATAGGCCGGCACGACAACGTCGCGCGGTCCTTCGAGGCGGTCGGTGAGCTCCCAGCCACGCTCACGCAGAAAGGCTCGCAGCCGAACGGGCTGGCTGGGGACAAGACTGTTCCCGTGGTCGGAGAAAAGCGTGATGCGGAGCCGGCCGGCGCTCGCGTAGTAAAGCTCGCGCAGCAGCGAGTCGACCTCCACGAGCAGCGCGCGCATCTCTTCACGCGAGAGAATGTGATAGAGCGAGTCGACCGAGGCGATGTGGGCGAGAAAGACTTTCTGCTTGGACTCGAGGAAGCGGCGCCGGAAGCGCCCCAAGTCGGCGCGGTAGCCCTTGCGCGGCACAACGTAGGCCAAGCCCTTGAAGAGGCCGCTCATGTCGTAGTCGAGTCGCTCAAGATAGGGGATGCGCTCGGGCTGGAGCGTGGCGCGCACGCCGCCCCGCAGGCGATTCTCGGCGCGGCTGAAATAGAGATGCTCATAGCCCGGCACCGGGTCGGCGTGGAAGACATCGGTGAGCGCGGTTTCGCTGTCGGAGGGGAAAGGGGCGATCAACTGCGAAGGAGCGAAAAATTCTCGGAAGTAGCCCTGTTCCCACAGGGCTTTCATTTCCTCGTAGGGCACGCCGTCCAGGCAGAGGATGAGCCAGCGGGTGTCGGGGGCATCGGCCGTCGGGCGGCTGAAGCCCCGCTCAGGAGCGCCCTCCGGATAGACGCGGTCCACGGTGCCATCGCCGTTCGTGTCCACCGTGATAGTGCGGTCGAGCGTGTCACTGCGCAGGTAGGCGACGCTGCGTCCCCTCTCGCCCGCCGCCGCCGTGACCGCCACCGGCCGATAGATGACTGGCAGCGGCTGGCCCCAGGTGTGGATCTTCCAGCCCACCCAGGCCAGCAAAACCAAGACGCAACCGAGAACGAACTTTGTGCGGCTCATCATTCCTTACGGGCGCTACGCAGAGGCATTGTCCTCTAGGATGCCCTCCGGCGGCCAGTGGATTGCCCCCGCTGAACGCCGACGACACCGCGTCGCCTTGACCGTGTTAGATGGGATTGTTATAAAAGAGAAGACTACCGGGTGGGCCGCTAGCTCAATTGGTAGAGCAGCTGACTCTTAATCAGCGGGTTCCAGGTTCGAGTCCTGGGCGGCTCACCAAATCCCCTGTAAAATAGCGGGGTCGGTGAGAATCTGATTTCGGGCCCGTCCCGGACGTGGTTTGGTGTCAACGT
>JACQTG010000129.1 GCA_016210895.1 Acidobacteriota bacterium | reverse complement strand
CTTCTGAGACCGGAAGTTCGACAATCGGAGGGAATTGAGTGGCAACGACAACCCAGGCGGCGGTGGATTGGCGGGAAGAGTTCTGGGACTGTGAAAACCGCATCTATCTCGACTGCGCCAACCACGGCCCCTTCCCCAAAGTCACGCTGCGCGCCATCGAGCAGGCCGTAGAGCTCAAGAAATACCCCGAGCGCCTGACCCCGGAGTACTACTTCGAGCTCCCCGACCAAACGCGCGCTGCGCTGGCCCAGCTCATCGGTGCCCGCCCGAGCGAGATTGCCCTCACCACTGGCGCTTCCGACGGTGTCAACGCCGTCGCCCAGGGCCTCGACTTTGTGCCCGGAGATGAAATCCTGCTGCCGCTACGCGAGTTCCCCGCCAACTACTTCCCCTGGAAGTATCTCCAGCGGCGCGGCATCCGCGTGCGCGAGGTGCCGCCTTCTTCTGGCGCATTCGTTGCCGCGGATGATCTCCTGGGAGCGATTGGCGAGCGCACGCGGCTGGTGGCAGCGAGCTATGTCACCTACGACACCGCCAGCCGCTTCGACGCCGCTCGCCTCTGCAGAGAATGCCGCCGCCGCGGCGTCTACACCTTTCTCGACGCCAGCCAGGCCATCGGCTCGCTTGCCTTCATCGTCAAGGAAATCGGCTGCGACTTCCTGACCGCCTGCGGCTACAAGTGGCTGCTTGCCCCCTACGGGACAGGCTTCTTCTACCTGCGTGCGGAGCTCGTCGAAAAGCTCGCCGTGCAGGCCATCCGCTGGATGGCCATTCCGGGAGCGGTGAATTTCAACCGCCTGCCCGGGGGCTCCGAGTGGGAGCTCGTGCCTGACGCCCGCCGCTGGGATGCGGCTGAGGTTTCGAACTTCATCAACCTGTCGGCGCTCAAGGCCTCGGTCGAGTTTCTCCTGCGCGTGGGCGTGGAGAACATCGAGCGCCACGCCGTTTCGCTCGGCGAACGCCTGATTCGCCAATTGCCACACGACCGCTGCGTGCTCAAGAGCCCGCGCGAGCCCGCCCGCCGCGGCGCTTTCGTGGTCGTCGCTGGACGCACGCCCGAGCGCACCCGCACCCTATGGGAAACGCTCCGCCAGCAGAACATCTTTGTCAGCTTGCGCCAGGATGCGTTGCGCATCGCGCCGAATATCTACAATCGGGAATGGGAGATTGACCGCCTGCTGGCCGTTCTGGCTGAATAGGATTCCGGCCAATCTTATCGCAAGCCTTCGAGTGCTGAGGGCGCGGGAGTGGAACAAGCACGGGTAGTGATTGTCGGCGGTGGCGTGGTAGGGTGCGCCCTCGCGGCCGAGGTGGCACTCCACTTCGAAGATGTTTTCATTATCGAGCAGATGCCGCGCGTGGGCATGGTCACGAGCTCGCGCAACAGCGGCGTCGTCCATTCCGGCATCTACTACCCGCCCGGTTCGCTCAAGGCGCGCTACTGTGTGGATGGCAACCGCCTGACCCTCGAGTTCTGCGCCGCGCACAATGTTCCCCACCGCAAGACGGGCAAGTTCGTTGTCGCCACCACGCCCGAGGAGGAAGTCGAACTCGAGCACGTGCTCGCACGCGGCCGCGCGAACGGCGTGGCGGGGCTCGAGCTGATTCCCCAAGCCCGGCTGAACAAGCATGAGCCGCACGTCCGCGGCCGGGTGGCGCTGTGGGTGCCCAGCGCCGGCATCCTCGAAAGCGAAGAGCTGACCAAAGCCTATGCGCGCGTCGCCGCCAACCGCGGCGCCCACATCGTCACCAACGCCAAACTGGAAGGCGTCGAGCCCAGGCCGAACAGCGTGCGCATTCGCTCGACCGCGGGCGAGCTCGAAGCCCAAGTCTTCGTCAACTGCGCTGGCCTGTTTGCCGACGAGGTGGCGGCGCTGTTCGGCCCGCACAACTATCGCATCTATCCCGTCCGCGGCGAGTACTGGGAGGTGGTCAAGCAGAAGGCTTACCTGATCAACGGCCTCGTCTATCCCGCGCCCGACCCCACCGGGCTAAGCCTGGGCGTCCACTTCACCAAGACGTTGTGGGGAACCGTGCTCATTGGCCCCAATGCCCGCTATGTCGCCGACAAGAACGATTACGAACGCGACCGTGAGACCCTGGACTCCTTCCTGGCACGCGCCCGGCGGCTCTTGCCCGATCTTGCACCGGAGGACTTGCGCCAGGCCTACTCCGGCCTGCGCCCCAAACTCGTTCCGCCGGATGCCGGCAGCGGGCCCGATTCGAAGCACGCCGACTTCGTCATCACCCGCGACCCGGACTATCCCCACGTCATCCACCTGATCGGAATTGATTCCCCTGGCTTGACCGCCGCGCTCTCCATCGCGCGCGAGGTCACCAGCCTGATTATCGAGTCGCTCGCCTAGTCCGCAGGTATGGGCTTAGCCCCCGCGATCAGGCCGCGCGGGCGGCCGGGAGGACTTCGTCAAACCCAACCACGAACTTCTCCATTTCCTCAAGCGTGCCGATAGAAACGCGCAGGTGGGTGGGCAGGGCGGGAAAGCGCCGGCCGACGGCGATGCCCTGCTCGCGGAAAGCCTCGATTACGGGCGGTACGTCTTGCCCGAGGTCAATCATCACGAAGTTGGTCTGCGAGGGGATAACGGCGTAGCCGCGGTGCTTCATCTCTGCCAGGAGATAATCGCGTGCCTCTTTGTTG
>JACQTG010000134.1 GCA_016210895.1 Acidobacteriota bacterium | reverse complement strand
GATGCTAGCACAGGAATAATCTTTCTGATAGAATTGAGGCTCGGGCAGGCACACCGCGGTCGCCAGCAGGGAGCGCCATGAGAATGAGTGGGCGCTGGACACTGGTTACGCTTCTGGCGCTGGTTGCGATCAGCTTGTTCGGAGATGTGCCTGCACGAAGCCAGAACGGGGATCGCCCGCCGGAACCCCGCACACCGTTCCGCGTCGACGTTGATCTGGTGCTCGTCAACGTCACGGTGACCGACCCCTACAACCGTCTGGTGACGGGTTTGGAGAACCAGCACTTCGAAGTCTACGAGGACAAGGAGCCGCAGGAGATTCTCTACTTCTCGAGCGAAGATGTGCCCCTCAGCATGGGCGTGATTTTTGACATCAGCGGCAGCATGGGCCGCGCCGGGAAGCTCGAGCGGGCGCGCCAGGCCGCGGTGCAATTCTTCAAGACCGCCAATCCGAGCGATGAATTCTTCGTCGTCACCTTCAATGACGATCCGGAAATGCTGGTGGAGATGACGAGCAGCGTGGAAGAGGTACAGAACCGCCTGCTCTATCGCCGGGCCGATGGCCGCACCGCCCTGCTCGACGGCCTCTACCTGGGCCTGACCACAATGAAGCAGGCTAACAACCCCAAGAAAGCCCTGCTGCTGCTCTCCGACGGCGGCGACAACCGCAGCCGCTACAACGTCCGCGACGTCAAAGCCTTTGTCCGCGAAGCCGACGTGCAAATCTACGCCATCGGCATCTTCGTCCCCATCGCCAGCCGCGACGTCCCTGAACTGCTCTGGGGACCCTCGCTCCTGAGCGACCTCGCCGAGATGACCGGCGGGCGGATGTTCCCGGTCGAAATCCAGAGCCTCAACGAACTCCCTGACATTGCCTCCAAAATCAGCGTCGAGCTGCGCAACCAATACGTCCTCGGGTACCGTCCAACTAACCGGAAGCGTGACGGCACCTGGCGGAAAATCAAAGTCAAGCTGAACCCGCCCCGAGGCCTGCCGCCGCTCAACGTCTATGCACGCTCGGGATACTATGCGCCTGTGCATTAGGCAGGTGGCGTCTGCCTGGCTCTCCTCTCGGCAGTTTGGGCTCGCGCTCAGCGTTTCCCTGCTGCTCGCGGCGACCCCTCTGAGCGCGCAGACACCTACCCAATCGCAATCTCCCACCAAGCCCGAACCGCCCAAAGCCCGACGGGATGCCAGCGGCGAGTACCTCTTGTCAGTGGACGTGGAATTGGTCGTGCTCCACACGACCGTGGTCGACCGCCAGGGACACGTCGTCTCCGACCTGAGGCAGGAACACTTCCGCGTCTACGAAGACAATGTGCGCCAGGAACTGTCTGTTTTCCGCCAGGAAGACCTGCCCCTCACCGTCGGCCTGGTGATTGACAACAGCGGCAGTATGTACAAGGACAAAGACCAACTGCGCCGCGCCGCCCTCACCTTCGTTGAAACCAGCAATCCCCTCGATGAAGTCTTCGTCGTCAACTTCAATGACGACTACTACCTCGACCTCGGCCCCGGACGAGACTTTTCGAGCGACATCCACGAACTCAAGGAAGCACTGGAGAAGACCGACACCCGCGGCGGCACCGCCCTCTGGGACGCCCTCCGGGCCTCCATCGACCACAGCAAGCGCGGCACCCGCCAGAAGCGCGTCTTGCTCATCATCTCGGACGGCGTCGACCGCTACAGCCGCACCAAGTACGACCCCCTGCTCCGCTACGCGCAACAGAGCGAAGCCGCCGCCTACATCGTCATGCTACGCGGCAACGAAGAAGGCCGCGACTGGAAACGCGCCCGCCGCCAGCTCCGCAAGCTCGCCGATGTCACCGGCGGAGAAATCTACTTTCCCTTGTCCATCGAACAGGTGGAGTCCATCTGCCGGAAGATCGCCCACGACATCCGCAACCAGTACATCCTGGCCTACTACCCCACCAACCGCGCCCGCGACGGCAGCTACCGCACCGTGCGCGTCGAAATCAAAGGCCCGAAGAACCTTGGCAAAGTCGTCGCGCGCACACGCACCGGCTACTATGCCCCGGCACCGGAAACCGGCGGCTCCAACGGCCCCTGATTCCTCCGCTGAAACTCATCCATCAGCGCACGCGAACGCGTACGGCAGGTTTGTTTTTGGCAGGGCACGGCTTTAGCCGTGCCGTAGCCCCTCGTGCTCGCTCGGGGTGGGTAGCGGCCCTGGCCGCGGCTGGGCTTACTCGCCACGCAGTGCCGCCACCCCTTCCCGCACCATAAACGGCACCATCGCCAGTGCCGCCACCGGGTCGGCCCACCACCAGCCTTGCCACGCATTCAAGCCCAAGCCGAGAAGCAGGGTGAAAGAAAGATACGAGCACAAGTAGGTTTCCATCCCATCCGCGGCCAATGCGCGACTCCCCAGAACGCGCGCCACCCGCCGCTTGGCGTGACCCAGGATCGGCATCACCACCAGGGAGACCAAAGCCAGAATAATCCCCACCCAACTCTCCTCCGGTCGCTCCCTCCCGCGCAAGTTACTGACCGATTCGTAGGTGACGTACACGGCAAGAGCCAGAAACGTCAGCCCAACAAGGCGCAAGGCACGCGACTCGGCCATCGCTTCGAACTCGCCCCGCTGCCGCAGCCGCCACAGCAGCGTCCCACCCGAAAGCGTCTCAATCACGCTATCAAGGCCAAAACCCACCAACGCAATGCTGCCCGCCACCACTCCGGCTACAATCGCCACCACCGCTTCAATTGCATTCCAAGCAATCGTGAAGTACTCGAGACGTATGGCGCGTTGCCGAAAGGCGTCGGAGGCGACTGTGTCGCCGAAGGTAGCCCTCTCACTCATCGCGCAACATTGGGGGGTCCGTTGAAGAGTGGCGCACGAGTGAAACTGCCCACGCGAATCAGCGTGACGCTCGAAGCTGTGCGAGAAAACTGGCGCCGAACTCCAGCCGCAGGCCGAAATTCTCGGCCACCGTCTGGCCGATGTCAGCGAGGGTCGACCGCGTGCCCAGCGCCATCCCGGGAGTCCGGGTCCCGTTGGCCGGGGTGAAGGCCAGCAGGGGAACGTATTCGCGCGAGTGGTCGGTCGAAGGATTCACCGGGTCGGGGTCGCAGCCGTGGTCGGCCGTGAGCACGAGTAAATCCGTCGGTCGGAGTCGCGGCAGGAGCTCCTCTAGCCGCACGTCGAACTCTTCCAGCGTCCGCGCGTAGCCCTCGACGTCCTTGCGGTGGCCGTAGTTCTGGTCAAAATCCACCAGGTTGGTAAGAATCAGGCCGTCCGCATAGCGGTCCATCCCGGCCAGGGTCTTGTCCATCCCGTCCTGGTTGTTCTTCGTCTTCACCCACGCGGCGAGCCCGCGCCCGCAATAGATGTCGTGAATCTTCCCCACCCCGTAGGTGAATACATTGCGCTCCACCAAGAGGTCGAGCAGCATCGGCCGCGGCGGCGGAATGGCATAATCGCGCCGCCGCTCCGTCCGCCGGAAATTCCCCGGCTTACCCTCAAACGGCCGCGCAATCACCCGCCCCACCTGGTGCGGGGGCACGAGCAACGCCCGCGCTGTCTCACACATCCGGTAGAGTTCTTCCGCCGGAATCACCTCTTCGTGCGCCGCAATCTGGAAGACGCTGTCGGCCGACGTGTACACGATGGGGAAACCCGTCTGCAGGTGCTCCTCGCCCAGCTCCTTGATGATTTCCGTGCCAGAGGCGGGAATGTTGCCGAGCGTCTTCCGTCCAATGGCGCCCTCAAACCGCTCGATCAGCTCACGCGGAAACCCCTTCGGATAGGTCGGAAACGGATGCTCGAGATAGAGCCCAGCCATCTCCCAATGGCCGGTGGTGGTGTCTTTCCCGGGCGAAGCCAGCGCCGCCTTCCCGTAGGCCGCTGCCGGCTGTGCTGCCGGGTCGAGATGTGCCAGCGGACGGATGTTGGCCAG
>JACQTG010000133.1 GCA_016210895.1 Acidobacteriota bacterium | reverse complement strand
GTCGCCGTAGTGGTCCTCGGCCCCGGCGATATCGGTCAGGACAGCGTACTGACCCTTCTCGCCCATCACCAGACCCATGGCGATGCCGCCCACCGCCGCTTGCACGGGAACGCCGGCATCCATCAGCGCCAGCGAGCCGCCGCAAACCGTGGCCATCGAGGAAGACCCGTTTGATTCCAAAATATCCGAGACGATGCGAACCGTGTAGGGAAAGCTCTCCTCCCCGGGCATCTGGCCGAGCAGGGCGCGTTCGGCCAGCGCGCCGTGGCCGATCTCGCGCCGCCCCGGGCCGCGGAGGAACTTCACCTCGCCCACGGAGAAAGGGGGAAAGTTGTAGTGGAGCATGAAGCGCTTGGTAGCTTCTTCCTCGGCCAGCAGGTCCAGCCGCTGCACATCCTCGCGCGTGCCGAGTGTGACCGTCACCAACGCCTGTGTCTCTCCGCGGGTGAACAGGGCCGAGCCATGCACGCGTGGCAGGATGCCAACCTCGCAGCTCACCTCCCGGATCCGGTCAAAAGCGCGGCCGTCCGGCCGGCGATGTCGAAGCAGGATGTCGTCGCGAAAGATGCGCTCGCGCAACATCTCGAAATAGCGCGCGGCCTCCTTCCGCTTTTCTTCCTCCGCTTCCGGGATGGATTCGACCAGCTCTGTGTGCAAGAGCTTGACCCGCCGGTAGCTCTCGATCTTCCTGTGGATTTCGGTATTCAGCGCTTCGGCCAGCCGCTCGCGGTACTGGGCCGCAATCTGATCGTAGAACTCCTGGTTGATGGCCGGCGGCGTGACCGACCACTTCGGTGGTTGTGCAGCCTGATGGAGCTCGCGGATGGCGGCGATGATTTTCTTGATCTCGCCGTGGGCAAACTCGAGCGCATCCACGATGGTCTCTTCGGCCACCTCGGCGGCGCCCGCTTCGACCATCACCAACGCCTCCTCGGTGCCCGCGACCACGATATTGAGCAGGCTCGATTTCAGCTCGGTGTAGGTGGGGTTGGCCACGAGCCGGCCATCGACCAGACCCACGCGCACAGCCGCGATGGGTTTGGCAAAGGGAATATCAGACACAAAGAGCGCCGCCGAGGCGCCTACCACGCTGATTACGTCGGGGTCGTTGTCGGTGTCGGCCGAGAGGACCAGAGCAATGACCTGGGTCTCGTTCCGATAGCCTTCGGGGAAGAGCGGCCGCAGGGGGCGATCGATCAGGCGGCTGGTGACGATTTCCTTCTCGCTGGGGCGGCCTTCGCGCTTGAAGAAGCCGCCCGGGATGCGGCCCGCGGCGTACTGGTATTCGCGGTAGTCGCAGGTCAAGGGCATGAAGCCACGGTCTTCTCTGGGTTCGGGCTCCGCGCAGGCCGCGACCATGACCACGGTATCGCCGAAGCGCACATAGGCGCTGCCGTTGGCCTGCTTGGCCAGCCGGCCGGTCTCGATGGTGAGCGCGCGCCCGCCGATGTCAACACTGGCTTGGGGCATAGATCCTCCGAGAAAAGAGAAAAGCGACCCGCACCCCGTGCGGGCCGCTGGTTTGAGGCGTCAGTCCGGTTGTTGCGCCCGAATTGGGCGCCGTCTTACTTTCGCAGTCCGAGCTTTTCGACAATTTCTTTGTAGCGCACCGGGTCGTTGTTCTTCAAGTAATCGAGCAGGCGGCGGCGCTTGCTGACCATCATAATCAGCCCGCGTCGCGAGGCGTGATCTTTCTGATGCGCCTTGAAGTGCTCTGTAAGGTGATTGATGCGTTCACTCAGGAGCGCGATCTGCACTTCCGGCGAGCCTGTGTCGGAATCATGAAGCCGATGCTCGTGAATGAGCTGCGACTTCACTTCCTTGGAGAATCCCATCGAGCCAGCACGTGTCCTGTCGCTTCTTCTTTTTCTTGATTCAGTTGCTAGGCTAACACAGCCTCCGGCAAAAGCCAAGCAAGAATTCTCCCTCAGCGTTTGTCGTGCGCCTGAACGAGGGACAGGAACTCCTGCCGCGTTTGCGCGCTCTCCCGGAAGCAGCCGAACATCGCGCTCGTGACCGCTTGCGAGTGCTGCTTTTCCACACCCCGCATCACCATGCAGAGGTGGCGCGCTTCAATGATCACGCCCACGCCCTGTGGCTCGAGCTTCTCCCACAGCACCTGAGCGATCTGGTTCGTCAACCGCTCCTGAATTTGCAGCCGACGGGCAAACAGGTTCACCAGCCGCGGAATCTTGCTCAAGCCCACCACCTTTTGGTTGGGGATGTAGGCTACGTGGCACTGGCCGAAAAACGGCAAGAGATGGTGTTCGCAGAGACTGAAGAGCTCGATGTCTTTGACGATGACCATCTCATCGTAGGGGACAGCGTAGTAGGCGGCGTTGATAATCTTGTCGGGATCTTGCTGGTAGCCCGAGGTGAGGAACCGCAGGGTGCGCTCCATGCGCGCGGGCGTGCGCCGCAAGCCTTCACGCTGTGGGTCTTCCCCAAGCAGCCTGAGCAGGCGAGAGAGGAGTTCCTGCAGCTCGTGACTTCGCTCCTGTTGCATTTTCTCCATTTCTCTTGTCGTCATGGCTGCCCTTCCCGGTTCCCGGCAAACTCGAAGGCGTTGCGGCTCGTTTCTTCCAAACGCACCCGATCGAGCTGCGCGCCTAGAAACTGTTTCTCTAAGAGATGATCGATGGCCCGGCAAAGATTCTCCGTCGTGGGCACGGCGTGGCC
>JACQTG010000021.1 GCA_016210895.1 Acidobacteriota bacterium | reverse complement strand
GTCCAGATCTGCCACTTGGCGTCGCGGTTCGAAAGGAAGGCGATCTCGGTGCCGTCGGGCGACCAGCGCGGCCGGCGGTCGCGTTTGCCGCTGCGCGTCCGTTGCCGCGGCTCCGAACCTTCGGCGGCAACCAGCCAGAGGTCTGAACTGCGGCTGTTGGCTGCCTTGTCGTAGTGGTCGACCACGTAAACTACCCAGCGCCCGTCCGGCGAGACTTGCGGGTCGCTCACCCTGGCGAAAGCAATCAGGTCATCGAAGGTGAGCGGATGACGCTCTTCGGCTCCGCTCGCCAGGGAAAAGACTAGGAGGAAAACCAGTAGGGTAATCAAACGCATAGTGCGCTGCTTCATCACTTTAACACCTCCACCAGCCTGCACCCGCGGGCCCTATCTTACACCGGTTGGAGACGACCCTCAGCACACGTTCAAGGCAGCGACATGTCGTGAGCCTGTCGGAAAAGCCCAGCCCGTCGTCAGCTAGGCTGGAGCTATGTCGAACCGTTGCGGATTGGCTTCCCGGGAGGGGCGCCTTCCAGCGAAGGCTGCGCCGTGGTGGCGCGACCGTGGTAGGATTTGGGGCTTCAGGTGGCAAGGGAGTCGGGACGAACAGGGTCATGCGCGTAGCCATCACCGGCGCAGCGGGATTGTTCGGGCGGGGCCTGGTGCAGGTCTTTTCTACCCGGCACGAGGTTTTCCCGCTCACCCGGGCGGAAGCCGAGTTGACCGAGCCGCGGCAGGTTCACGCCACGCTCGCCGCCGTTCGACCCGAGCTCGTCGTCCACCCCGCCGGAATCCCCGACCTCGACATTTGCGAAGCTGAGCCGGCCAAGGCCTTCCAGGTAAACGTGCACGGCACGCGCCACGTGGTCGAGGCAGCGCGGGAGCTGGGCGCCGGCCTCGTCTACATCTCGACCGACGCCGTCTTCGACGGCAAGAAGCAAACTCCCTATGACGAGTCCGACCCCACCAGCCCGCCGACGGTCTACGGCCGCACCAAGCTGCGCGGCGAGCATCTGGTGCGGGAGTTGGAGCGGCATTGGATCTTTCGCGTATCGGTGCTGTTTGGACCGGGGAAGACCAACTTCGTCGAAAAAGGCCTACGGAAACTGGCCGCCGGGGAGGAGTATGTGGTGGCGGTCGACCAGGTCGGCTCGGCCACGTATACGCTCGACGCGGCGCACAAAATTATGGAGGTGGTCGAAGCCGGGCGCACCGGCCTCTTCCACCTTTCCAACCAGGGTTCGTGCAGCCGCCTCGAGCTCGCTCGCTGTGCCGCCGAACTCGCCGGGCTTGATCCCGACAAGGTTATCGGCAAGCCACGCGAAGAGATGGGCCGACGCGCCCACCGGCTGGCTTACGCCGTCATGGGGATGCAGGCCCTAAGCCGGGCGGGGTTTGCCCTGCCGCGCCCCTGGCCGGAGGCGCTGGCCGACTACATTCACACTCTGCCTTCTTTCTCCTTGGTGGGCTCGGCGCCCAGTGCTTCGGCACGCACAGAGGTTCCGGAGAGCCGGGGATGAAAGAGAAACGCGGAAAAGGGAAGGAACAACGCCGGGACCACGGCCGGCTCAAGCCCCGCCTGCTCGTGTGGGCCGAATACCAGGGCAAGCGGGTTCCTCTTGGCGACCTTAGCCCCACCGGCGCTTTTATTCGTACGCCCACCCCCTTGGCCGTCGACGCGCAGCTCGAGCTACACCTGGTGGGCAGACGCCTGCTCGAGCCGATTGAGGTCACCGCGGTGGTGCGCCGGAGCGAAAAGGGCGTGGGAATGGGGGTCGAGTTCACACAATTTCGCGGGCCGGGCAAGGTGCGCCTGCAGGTGCTGCTGGCCAGCGTTTCCGTGGCGCGCATCCTGGTCATCGACGACGACGAAGGTATCCGCCGCTTGCTGACCTATACGCTCCAGCGCGAAGACTACGACGTGGTGACGGCCGCCGACGGGTTGGAAGGTCTGCAAAAAGCCCTCGAGCTCGAGCCTGACTTGATCATCCTCGATTTGAGCCTGCCGGGTCTCTCGGGCATTGAGTTGTGTGAACGCGTGCGCTCCACGCCCAGCCTGGAGCACGTGCCGGTTCTAATTCTCAGCGGCTCCGCCGACCTCGCACAGTTCAGTACCGCCCGGCGCTTGGGGGCCATGGCTTTTATCCACAAACCCTTCCAGCCCCACCGCCTCCTCACCCACGTCCGTATGCTGCTCGAGCGGTAGAGCGGGCGCGCCGACGGCCGGTAGCGGAATTCACGCCGGTTTGTTGTGTTGGAACGGCTTGCCCTAGGCGGGAATCTTGACCGGTTGAGCCACCGGAGTCTCCGGGGCTTGATCCACCGCAAACTGGATGGAGTTCAGCCCACGGCGCACGAGTGCCAACTGGTCAGGCGGGAGATAGGCGTACACGCGGACGTCCAATTCCACCAGAATCTGGCGCAGGTGCGGGGCCTGCGTGCGCCCGGCCGGGGTCAACCCCACGCAGGCCGAGCGCCGGTCTCCGCAGGGACGTTGGCGCTCCACCAAGCCAGCCGTTTCCAGCCGGTTCAACACCGAGTTCGAGGAAGACCCACACGCCCTCAAGCTGCACTTCTAGAGGGGGTTGGATACCACCTGCTCGGAACCGGGCGCCTGCGATGCACGTTGCAGGCGCCCGGAGTCTTTTCAGGAGTCTCCGCTTAGCTGCGATAGCTGGCGTTCAGGCGGACGTAATCGGCGGTCAGATCGCAGGTCCAGAAGGTGACCGCCCCTAGACCGTTTCCCAGGTGAATACGCACTTCGATCGAGTGGCCTTGCAGGTAGCGGTGCGCGGCGCGCTCGTTGAACGGGCGGGCCTGACCGTTCCAACACACCCTCTGCCGCCCAAGCCAGATCTGCACCCTGCTCGGCTCGATTCGCTCGCCGCTGGCTCCCACCGCTGCCAGCACCCGGCCCCAGTTGGGATCGGCGCCGGCAAGCGCGGTCTTGACCAGCGGTGAGTTTGCGACGGCGCGCGCCACCCGTTCGGCCACCGCGTCGCTGCGCGCGCCCTCCACGCGCAGTGTAATCAATTTCTGCGCGCCTTCCCCGTCCGCCGCAATCTGCCGGGCTAGTGCCTGGCACACGCGCGTCAGGGCGCCTTGGAACGCCCGCACTGTGCGTCCCGCAAGCCGGGCGCCGCTCGCCCCGCTCGCCAGCAGCAGCACCGTATCGTTGGTCGAGGTGTCACCGTCTACGCTGAGGTGCTCGAACGACTCGCGAGCCGCCGTCCGCAAGCACCGCTTCAAGGCGGCGGCGTTGGCTCGCACGTCGGTAAACAGAAACACCAACATCGTGGCCAGCCGCGGCTGGATCATCCCTGCGCCTTTGGCAATCCCCAGCAGCCGCACACGGCGCCTGCCCACGCGCAAACTGGCGGTTGCCAGTTTCGGATGCGTGTCCGTGGTCAGGATGGTGCGGGCAAAGCGGATGACGCTGGCGTGTGAACTCGCTCGCGTGCGCACAAGTTCAGGTAGGGCGGCGAGCAGGCGCTGGCGGGGCAGTGGTACGCCAATAACACCGGTTGAGGCGGGCACGACCGCGAAGCGGTGACATCCAAGGCGAGCAGCTAGGTCCGCACAGGCCTCATAGCAGGTCTGCAATCCGAACGTCCCGGTCGCGCAGTTCGCATTGCCGGAGTTCACCAGCACCGCACGCACCCGCCCACGACTCCGCGCCAAATGCCGGCGTGCTACCTCGACCGGTGCGGCCACCACTCGATTCCGCGTGAACACGGCGGCTGCGGTCCCGCCGGCGGGTGCTTCGGCTAGGCCTACATCAAGCCGCCCCGGGGTCTTGATACCGGCTCCCGCCGCCGCAAACTGAAAGCCCCGCGGCAGGGCAAGTCGCGTCACAGAAGCCAGCTTCATCCAGGGAGAACGCGCAGAAAGATCTGCTCAGGTCGGGCGGGTGCGATGTGGGCCGCCGCTGCGGCTCTGTACACCATCGGGATTTCATCGCAGCGAAAAAGCCGTGGACACACCCGGCAGTCCTTCCAGATTTTTTCCGGCAGGCTCACCGGCGGCACCGGCGTGAACCCCAGGCAGGCAAAGAAATCGGGAATGCGCGTGAAGAGGAAAATGCGCGTGGAACTCTGCCGCCGGGCTTCGCGGAGCAGCCGGCGGACCAGCCGCGTGCCGATGCCGCGCTGCTGGCAGTCCGGCGCAACGGCGATCGAGCGAAGCTCGACCAAGCCGTTGGGATAGGAATGCAGGGCCCCGCAACCGACGACTTGGCTGTTCACCTCAGCGACCACAAACTGGCGAATGTGCGCGCGGATGTCTTCGAGCGACCGCGGGAGCAGCGTGCCGTCGGGCGAGTAGAGGCTGACCAGGCAGTGAATCGCCTCGGCATCGTGCGCGCGCGCCTTATGCACGCGCATGGGTTGCCTCGCGGAGCTGGGCAAGCCGGTTCTTGGCTTCTCGCAAAGCAGCATGTACGCGCGCTGGCGCCGTGCCGCCCGGCACCTCGTGCGCCGCGAGCACAGCTTCAAGCGTCAGGCTGGCATAAACGTCGTGGTCGAACTCGCGTGAAAAGCCCCGCAGTTGTTCGAGCGGCACCTCCTCCAGGCGAATCCCCTGAGCGAGGCAGTGCTGCACGAGCCGTCCCACACGCTCATGCGCTTCCCGAAAGGGCACACCGCGATGCGCCAGATAGCTGGCCGCCGCCGCGGCGTTTAAATAGGGCGCTTCGGCCGCGTGCCGCATCCGTCCCGTGTCGAATTCGACCGAACGGAGAAAGCCAGTGGCGATGGCAAGCGCCGAAGCCACCGTGTCGCAGGCATCGAACAAGGGCTCTTTGTCCTCCTGCAAGTCTTTGCTGTAGCCGAGCGGCAATCCTTTCAGAGCCAGGTAGAGCGCGGTCAGAGCCCCGAAGATGCGCCCGGCTTTAGCGCGGAGCAGTTCCAGCGCGTCCGGGTTCTTCTTCTGCGGCAGCAGGCTGCTGCCGGTCGCATACGCATCCGGCAGTTTGAGGAACCCGAATTCGGCGCTGGCAAACAGAGCTGCCTCGCTGGCCCAGCGGCTCAGGTGCAGGCCGATGAGGGAAAGGGCGAAGAGAAACTCCAGCACAAAGTCGCGGTCACTGGTGGCGTCGAGGCTGTTGGCCGAGATGGCGGCAAAGCCGAGTCGGTGCGCCAGTGCTGCGCGGTCAACGGGCACGTAGCTCCCGCCGAGCGCCCCCGAGCCCAGCGGCAGCACATCCGCGCGCCGGTGGCAATCATGCAATCGCTCAAGGTCGCGGAAAAACATCTCTGCATATGCCAGCAGCCAGTGGGCGCCCAGGATCGGTTCGGCCCGTTGCCCGTGCGTATAGCCGGGCATGGCAACGTCCTGCAACTCTTCGGCCCTGTCCAGGAGAACGTCAATCCAGTCGCCCAACTGCCCGTGCAGGGTTTCGATCTGTTTCTTCACGAACAGGCGCAGATCAGTGGCGATTTGTTCGTTGCGGCTGCGCCCGCTGTGGAGCTTGGTCGCCACCTCGCCCACTTCTTCCACCAGCCGCCGCTCGACGAAGTGGTGCACGTCTTCGGCGTCGCTTTCAAGAAAGGTGGGGTCGGAGGCTGCGCGCTCGCCGATGCGTGCCAGGCCGGTCGCGATGGCCTCGTACTCGGCCGCCGTCAGCAGGCCCACCCGTGCCAGGGCTTCAGCGTAGGCGCGACTTGCAGCCAGTTCCTCGGGCAGCAGGCGCCGGTCGTAGGGAAACGAGCACTGCCAGCGATAGAAGTCGGGATCGGGCGGCTCGTTGAACCGACCGTCCCACATCTTTTTCGTCATCGTGCTCCCCGGCCGTTGAGGAGTGCCGCCACGCGCGCCGGCAACCCCAGCACGCGGATGAAGCCTTCGGCGTCCTTCTGGTTGTAGGCGTGATCCATCGAAAAGCTGGCCAGGTTGGTCGAATAGAGCGAGTGCGGCGAGCGCCGGTCCGCGATCAGTACGTTGCCTTTGTAGAGCGTCAGCGCCACGCAACCGGTCACCGTGGCCTGGGTGGCGCTGACGAAGGCGTCGAGCGCCGCCCGCAGCGGCGTGAACCACTGGCCGTAATAGACGAGCTCCGCATACTTCAAGGCCACCTGCTGCTTGAAGTGGAAGAGGTCGCGCTCGAGCGCCAAGGCTTCAAGCTCCTGGTGCGCAGCAACCAGCAGCGTTCCACCGGGCGTCTCATAGCAGCCGCGCGACTTGATGCCCACGAAGCGGTTCTCGACCAAATCCACCCGGCCCACGGCGTTGCGTCCGCCGATTGCGTTCAGCCGCTCAATCAGCTCCACGGGCCCAAGCCGCTCGCCATTGACGCTCACCGGCGTACCGCTCTCGAAGCCAATCTCCACCTTCTCGGGTTCGTCGGGTGCGGCTTGAGGCGAGACGCTGAGTTGCCAGAGACTGTCCGGCGGCGCGTGCGAGGGGTCTTCGAGCGGGCCGCCCTCGTGGCTCAGGTGCCAAAGGTTGCGGTCGCGGCTGTAGAGGTTGGTGCGACTGGCGCTTACTGGCACGTTGTGCTTCCCTGCATAGGCCAGAGCGTCTTCGCGCGAGCGGATCGTCCACTCGCGCCACGGCGCAATCACGCGCAGTTTCGGCGCCAGCGCCTGATAAGCCAGCTCAAATCG
>JACQTG010000128.1 GCA_016210895.1 Acidobacteriota bacterium | reverse complement strand
TCCGCCGTCTGCAGGGCGATTTCGGCGAGCTGCTGCGGGTTCGGGTCAGGGACGACGCCGCAGTCGGCAAAGAGCAG
Organism: Acidobacteriota bacterium; assembly: GCA_016210895.1. The sequence continues at coordinate 6,358 of JACQTG010000128.1, read as the reverse complement.
CGCCCCGCGCTCGCCGACGTCCGTACGCGGCAGCACCATCAAGAAGAAACTCGACACAACGGACCAACCCGGCGCGAGGCCCAGGCAGTGCAGCGCCGCCCGCACCGTCTCCGCGGTTGAGTGCGTCGCCCCGCCCACTGAGCCATCGGCTTCGCCCGCCGCCACCATCAGGTCAGCGAAGTAGAGGGGCCGGGCGGCGGTGGCGCGCGCTTCTTCCATGGTGATGCCGCGGCTGCGGCGAGCCTGGAAGTAGAGTTCGGCATAGGCGTCGAGCTTGGGGTGGCCGGTCGGATCGAGGAGCCGGATGCCGTCCAGGCGCACGCCGCGCTCGGCTGCACGCGCCTGGATGACGGCGAGGTTGCCGAGCAGGGTCAGGCGGGCAAAACGCTGGCGCGCAATCTCGGCCGCCGCCTCTAGCGTACGCGCGTCTTCGCCTTCCGGCAGCACGATGTGTTGCGGGTGGGAGCGAGCGCGGTGCTTGAGGGTTTCGAGGATGTCCATCAACGAGTTGCGTCGGAGAAGCGCAGCATAGCCGCGCCGGTGGCGAGCGTCAAGCCGGACGGCTAGTGCCGTTCCAACCTATCCTATTGTGTCCAGCGGCAGGAGCCGCTGGGTTGAACATAGCAACAATACTCGCTTGCGTTCAGATCGCGGGCTTCTGCCCGTGCGAACCATCTCCTGGATTTCACCCGGCTAATTCAACTGGTTGGAACGGCACTAGTCGTGGGAGTTGCGGTTGACGCGCGCCAGCGGCCGGCGCACTTCGATGCCCAGGCGTTTGATCTTCTGGTTCAGGGTGGAGAGTGGCACGCGCAGGCGCTGCGCGGCTTCGGTTTGCGAGAAGTTCGAGCGCTCGAGCGCCTCCAGGATGAGACGCCGCTCGTAGTCGTCGGTCAGGGCGAAGAGCGAGACATTGTCGCCGCCGCTGGCCAGCGCGGTGTAGCGCAGGCTGGCGTCGGAAAGTTCGGAGGGGAGAAGCTCCGGCCCCATCTCCTCCGTCTGCGAGAGCACCACCCCGCGCTCGACCACGTTTTCCAGCTCGCGCACGTTGCCGGGCCAGGGGTAGCTGGCCAGGCTGCGCATGGCCTCGGTGGTGAAGTGGCGCGGCGGCCGCTCGTTTTCCTTGCAATATTTCTCGATGAAATGCTCGACGAGCAAGGGGATGTCCTCGCGGCGGTCGCGCAGCGGCGGCAGCGCGAGGGCGATGACGTTGAAGCGATAGAAGAGGTCGTCGCGGAATCGGCCCTGCTCAACCTGGCTGCGCAGGTCGACATTGGTGGCGGCCAGGATGCGCACGTCGACTTTGATGGTCTCCGTGCCGCCCAGGCGCATAAACTCCCGCTCCTGCATCACCCGCAGAAGCTTGGCCTGAGTCTCGAGTCCCACCGTGCCGATCTCATCGAAGAAAATCGTGCCCTGGTCGGCGACCTCGAACAGGCCTTTCTTCGAGGCCACAGCGCTGGTGAAGGCGCCCTTGACGTGCCCGAAGAGGATGGATTCGAGCAGGTCGGAGGGCATCGAGCCGGTGTTGACGGGGACAAAGTTCTTCTGCGCGCGCGGGCTGGCGGCGTGGATGGCCTTGGCGATGAGCTCCTTGCCCGTCCCGCTCTCGCCCTGGATGAGGACGGTCGAGCGCGTGGGGGCGATCTGCTCGATCAGGTCAAGCACTTTCAGCATACCTTCGCTCTTGCCCACGATATTGGCAAACGAATAGCGCTGCTTGAGCGCCCGCTTGAGCTGGATGTTTTCTTCGATCAGGCGGCGCTTTTCGAGCGCCTGGTGCACCTGGGCGATGAGGTCCTCGTTGTTCCAGGGCTTGGTCAGGTAGTCCTGGGCGCCCGCCTTGAAGGCGGCGCGGGCCATATCGATGGCGCCGTAGGCGGTGATGACGATGATGGGGAGGTAGGGGTCGCGGCGGCGCAACTCCTGCAGCAGCTCCAGGCCGTTCCGCCCCGGCAGGTTGACGTCGAGCAGAAGCAGGTCGAAGGGCTGCTCACTGAGCAGCTCCATCCCGCTCTGTGCATCGCCCGCCGCGCGCACGTTGAAGCCTTCCCCTTCGAGCAGGGTTCCGAGGCCTTCGCAAATCTCGATTTCGTCGTCGATGACCAGGATGTTGCCTTTTGTGCTTGCCATCGCTACTCACTCGCTCGCCGGCCTGCGGCCACGGGCGCCCGGGCGGGAAACTCCAGCAGGAAGGAGGTTCCCTGGCCCGGGCTGGAGGAAACCTGGATGGTGCCGGCGTGTTCCTGGATGATGCCGTAGCAGACCGCCAGGCCCAGCCCGGTGCCGCGGCCGGAAGCCGCACTCTTGGTGGTGAAAAACGGGTCATAGATCTTGTGCAGGTTTTCCCGCGAAATGCCGACACCGGTATCGGTGACCTCGACCTGGATGCGGGCGTCGTGGCGCGCGGTGCGCACGCGCAGGGTGCCGCCCGCGGGCATCGCGTCTTTGGCGTTCAGGAACAGGTTCAAAAACACCTGTTGGAGCTTGCCGGCATTGCCCTGGACGGCGACGGGCGCGCCGTCAAGCTCAGGGGCCACGCGAATCTGCGCCGAGCGCAACTGCGGCTCCATCAGGGTCAAGGTTTCTTGGATGAGCTTGTTCAGGTCGACCGGGCCGACGGCGGTGGCGGTGGTGCGGGAGAAGTTGAGCAGGCTGTTGATGATTTCGGAGGCGCGGAAGGTTTGCTTGACGATTTTGTCCACCAGGCCGCGGCGCGAGTCGTCGGGGTCGGTTTGTCGCGCCAGGAGTTGCGCGTTGTTGGAGATGATGGCGAGCGGCGTGTTCACCTCGTGGGCCACGCCGGCGGCGAGCAGCCCTACGGAGGTCAGTTTTTCGTTCTGGATCAACTGGCTTTCGAGCTCCGTGCGCTGGGTCACGTCTTCGAAGAGCAGCAGCCGCCCGATGGAGGTGCCGTCCTTGCCCACCAGCGGGGCAATGCTGATGTGGGTGACGACACGCCGCCCATCCGGACGCACGAGGTAGAACTTGTAGAGCGAGGAGAGCCGCGGGTCGTCCTTGCGCGCATTGAGCTCCCGCACCAGTTCGGCGGGAAACACCGCATCCAGGTGCTGGCCGAGCGCCTCCGCGGCGGCAAGCCCGTAGAGGCGCGCCATCGCCGAGTTCCAGGATTCGATGCGGTCGTCCCAGTCCAGGGCCACGAAACCAATGTTCGTGGACTGCAGGATGTTTTCGTTGAAGTCCTTGAGTTTTTCGATCTGGGTGGCTTTCTGTTCCAGGCTCTCGTAGAGCCGGGCGTTTTCGAGCGCGATGCCGATGTAGTCGGCGAGCGTGCCGAGCAGGCGCACGTCTTCGCTGGTCAGGAACTGATCGCCGCGGGTCTTACCCAGGGCCAGGAAGGCCAGGATGTGGCCCCCGCTGCCCGAGCGCGCCGGGATGCGGCAGGGGATAAAGTAGTGCAGCGCCAGTTCATCGAGCTGCCGCTGCTGGCGGGGCTTCAGGCCCACGGCCGCCGCGCCGCTTTCGAAAAACAGGTAGCCGCGGCTCTGCGCCTGTTCCAGGTCGAGGAAGTCGAGCACCACCGGCTCAATCGCCAGCGCCCCGCGGGCGCGTGCCAGCCGGAAGCGGCCCGGCCGCTGGCTGTCTTCGAGGAACAGGGCCAGGCGCTCGACCAACAATGTCCGCGCCAGCCGGTCGAGCAGCGCATCCAGGATGCGCTCGAGGTGCACCTCGCGGGAGAGCTGCCGGCCGAATTCTTCCAGCGTGCGCCGCGAGTCGTACTGTTCGCGGTAAAAGTGCCGCTCGAGGTAGGTTTGAATCCAGTCTTTGATGGGCTGGAAGAGGAGCGCGGCGGCGACAATGGCCACCATGGCGCCGCCGAAGCCGAAGCCGGCGGTGGTGTGGAGCAACTCGGCCATCAAGGCGGCGATACCGAAGTAGAGCGCGACGATGAAGACCATGGCCAGGGTGTAGGCCACGCCGCGGCGGAAGATGATGTCCACGTCCATCAGCCGGTAGCGGATGATGGCGTAGCCAAAGGTGAGCGGAATCAGCACCAGCGACAGAGTCGAAAGTTTCATCCAGTCGTGCGGCATGAACTCAAACAGGTAGACGGGCACGACGTAGAGCAAGGTGAAGGGCAGGATGGCGAGCCAGGTGCCCCGCGTCACCCACTTCATCTGTTGGCGCAGCAGGGGCTGGCGGGTGCGGCGATAGGTCCCCTCGAACACGGCCGCGGCGGCGAGGAACAACACGCCCTGGTGGATGAACTTCATCCGTTCAAGCAGCTCGACTACGTCCTGCGAGGGCGGCACCAGGCGCGCCCCCAGCGCAACCACGTGCGCCGCCAGGATGCCTACCGCAGGCAGATAAAGCAGGGCGAACAGCCAACGATGGTGGTTGAAGCCCGGTTTGGGGATGGGGAAGGCGAGAGCGAAATGCAAGAACAAAACCGGCAGGACGACCTGCGCCACCTCGTCCGCCCAGTAGATGATCCAGTCGAAGAGATTGAATTTCCCGCTGTAGGAGAAGGTGTAGAAGATGAAGCTGACCAGGCAGAAAAGGAAAAAGTGCACCGCATAGGGGGCATTCCAGCGGCGGACGAGCACGAAGACGCCGATGCCGAGATAAAGCACACCTACGAACTCGACGAAGCCACGCAGGGAGAAGGGGTCGGGCTGGGGCACGGCAAACAGAGTAGTGGTGAATCGGCGGCCGTAGCGCTCGACCTCATAGGTCAACTGCGTGCCCACCTGGGCGCGGAAAAGCTGTTTGGTGACGTCGGTGGCGCGCTCGATGGGATAGCTGTTGATCCGCAGGAGGATGTCGCCGGGGCGGATGCCGGCGCGGTGGCCGGGCGTATCCAGCCAAACAATCTTCGCCTGCACCCCAGCCGGGGTTTCATGCCAGGAGATGCCGTCGTAGGGGCGAACGTAACGCGAGCGCTGGGCGAAGTTGAGCGTGGCGAAGACCACCGCCGCCACGGCCAACAAGCCCAGCAGGACTGCGGCTAGCCGCAGGCGCGCTTCGCGCTCACGAGACTCGGTCGGGGCCGGGTTGGCAGGCGTGTCTACCAAATTTCAGAGAATCCTTCTCCAGCTAAGAAATTGATTCGCAAGGAATTGGCACCCACCATCGCCAGCGCTCAATTCTATACCAAAATTGGTAGCTCGGCTCCAGATTCCTGTACCCGCCTGGCAACGAGACCGGGAACCGCAAAGCAAGCGAGGGGCATAACCCGATTAGCGGACGACGCGGAACTTGGCTTCGGGGGTGATGGTTTGGTTACGGACGCGGTCGGTGACTTTGACGCTCAGCTTGTATTCACCGGGGGCGAAGGTGTTCAGGGTGAGGAGCTTTTCCAGGGTGATTTGCTGGCCGGCGCGCTCAAGATCGGCGGTGGTTTCCGCGAAGCGGAAGAAGCTCTTGTCGCCCTGGGTAACTTCGTACTCGATGGCGGCATTGGGCTTGTGGGTTTGCTCGTCGATGCCGAGGTTATAGACCTGGAGGTAGATGCCCATTCGCTCGTCGCGGTTGAATTCCTCCTTGACCACGGGCCGCACTTTGGTGTCGCCGATGACGAACTGGCCCGTGCCCACCTGCTTGACCGGGACGCGCTCGATCAGGTCGGCCAGGATGAGCGAGCTGTGGGCCAGCTGCTCGGCCTCAAAGCGCGGCACCGGCAGGCGTTGCTCGATGGTGCCGATATTGTTGCTGTTCAAATCCTTGAGCACGACGTTCAGCTTGTAGAGCCCGGGCCGTAGCGGCACCGCCTTCTGATAGACGGCCGGGCTTTTGAGCGCGTCGCGGAACAAGGCCGGGGGAATGCTCAACTGGATGACGTCCTCGAAGGTCTGCACCGGACGCCCGCTCAGGGTGTGGATGCGGGCGAAGACGTTGACCGTGGCCAGGTGGATGTCGTCTTCGAGTTTGAAGGTCAAATCCTTCTTGTCGATACTGATGGTGATCGGCACCAGGATGGTGTCGTCGGTGATGCGCAAGAAGTCGGCGCGCACGTTGAACGGCAGCAGGTTGAAGGAGATGCGCGTCTCGACCAGCGCTTCCAGGTCCTTGAACTTCACCGGCGGCGGTTTCTGCACCGCCGCGAACAGGGCCAGGCGCTCGAACTGCTGCATCCGCGCTGGCTGAGAGAGTGTAGTAGGTAGGCGGGTGCCGTCGGAGCGCTGGAAGCGGTCGACCTTGCTGGCCATGCCCATCTGCTCGAGCAGGCTCAGCCCCGCGCCGGGGATCATCGTCAGCGCGTCCTTCTCGGAGGGGTCCATCGTCAGCCGGTACTCGCCGCTGCCGCTCGTGTCGACGAACTCCAGGATGACGTCGGTGCCCACGCCTTCGATGTAACGGTAGCGCCAGCGCTCAAAGGGATAAACCGAGGTCGAGC
>JACQTG010000013.1 GCA_016210895.1 Acidobacteriota bacterium | reverse complement strand
CTGTTGGCTTGGGCAAATTTCGAGATGCTTGGAAACAGAAGCAGTTCCGTGATTTTCGAAATCACCTTGGTGTCTGCCGAAATTGTGTAAATATTTTTTGCAATATCAATGAACCCCTTGACGACCCAATCTCCTTTCGGCGTCGAAACAACACCGTTTAGGTTTGTTGCAAATTGGCGGACTGCGGATCCGAAGCGTTTCTTTGCCCTCTGTGTAGCCACGGGGCGTTTATAACCGAATTTTGTGGGATGAAACAAGCAGGGCCTTCAGGCAGAGGCTGTCGGCTAAAGCGTTACTGGTGGGCGGCGCGGAGAATGGCGTCAGCGACGCGCGCCACCTGGAGCATTTCGGCCACGTCGTGCACGCGCACCATATGCACGCCCTGGAGAATCGCCGCCGCGACGGTTGCGGCCGTTCCCCAGAGGCGTTCGTCGGGCGGGGCGTTGTCGAGCACCTTGCCGATGAAGCTTTTCCGCGAAGTGCCGATGAGCAGCGGCAGGCGAAACCGCTCGAGCCGCTCGAGCTGGTAGAGCAACTGGTAGTTCTCCGTCACCGTCTTGCCGAAGCCGATGCCGGGGTCGAGAAGAAGCTGATTGTGGCGGACGCCAGCCGCTCTAGCCGTACGGACGGACCAAGCCAGGCCGCGCTCGACCTCGCGCAGAATGTTGCGCGCCGGCGGCAGCTTGTGCATGGTTTTGGGCGTGCCGCGAATGTGGGCCAGCACCAGCGGCACTTCACCGCGCTTCGCCACCTTGGCCAGGCGCACATCAAACCGCAGCCCGCTGATGTCGTTGATCATCTGCGCGCCCGCAGCGATGGCGGCTTCGGCCACCTCGGCCTTGCTCGTGTCGACCGAAATCGGGATGCGAAGCTTGCGCCGCAGCCGCTGCAACACCGGCAGGATGCGCTCAAGCTCTTCCTGCGCGGAGATGGAGGTCGAGCCGGGCCGGGTGGATTCGCCGCCGATGTCAATCAGGTCGGCGCCGGCACGCTGCATCGCCAGGGCATGCGCGGCAGCACGGCCAGGGTCAAGGAAGCGCCCACCGTCAGAGAACGAATCCGGGGTGACGTTCAAGATTCCCATCACCAGCGTGCGCTCGCCCAACACGAGCACGCCGCGCGGCAGGCTCAAGGCGAATTTCCGTCGCGCTTGCATCTCCGTTTGCGCCGGGCGCCATTATAAGCCGGCCGAAGGTGGGACAGAGGTATGATTGACTTGGCACAACTTGGCTGCTAGCATCGCGGCCACAATTTCCCGCCAGGGCATGATGTGAGGATTCACAATGATCGTTAGAGTGAGCAGGAGAGGCGAAGTGTTGGTTGTTGCGTTTCTCGTCGGTTTGCTCCTCGCTGCCCCGGCGCTCGAGGCGCAGGGCACGGGGACGCTGGTGCTCAGGGTGGCGCTGGTGGACAAAGACTTGAACGTAAAGGCCGTCCCCAAGCTCGCCTTCCTCATCGAGGCACAAGGCGGCCCAGCGGGCAAACCCACGCGCGTGGTCACCGGCTTTGATGGCACCGCCTCGGTGGCGCTCCCCGCAGGGAGCTACGTAGTCAAATCCGAGAACCCGATTCAGTTCGAGGGCAAGAACTATGTCTGGGAGGTGACGGTGCCGGTGCCGGCCGGCGCAGAAAAAGTGCTCGAGTTGAGCAACGACAACGCCGCCGTCACCGAGGCCGCGCCCGAGCGGCGCGTCGCCGAAGAGGCCGAGATCTTCCAGCGGTTGCGGAACGGCGTGGTGACGGTCGAGGGCGAAGTGGGCCGCGGCAGCGGCTTCCTGGTGGATGAAAAAGGAATCGTGCTGACCAACCAGCACGTGATCCGCAGCTCAAAAGAACTCCGCGTCCAGTTCGACGCGCGCCGCAAGGTGCGCGCCACGCTCCTGGCCGATGATCCCGGCACAGACCTGGCGGCGCTCTGGGTCAATCTCGAGGCCTTTCCCGACTACGTCCTGTTGCCCTTGGCGAAAGCCAACGCGAACGAGCCTCTCGTCGTAGAAGGTGAAAAGGTTCTGGCGATTGGCAGCCCGCTCCACCAGCAGAAAATCATCACCATCGGCATCGTGAGCAAGGTCGAGTCGAAGGCGATTCTCTCTGACATCAACGTCAACCCGGGGAATTCCGGCGGACCGCTCATCAGCTCGCGCGGGGAGGTGGTGGGCATCGTCACGTTCAAGGACCCGGCGGTAACCGGGGCCGGCATTTCCGGCATCGTGCGGATTGAAGAAGCCGCCGATGTTCTGGCAGCCGCTCGGGAGGCGCTGGCAACGGCCGAGCGTCCCTCAGCCGAGCTGATGCCGGTAGAACCTGAAACCAAGTTCCCGGTCGAGGCCTTGCAAGCCGTGGCCGAAAGCGTGACTTCAGAGAAGTTCGACAAGAAACCCTACTACCTCGACCTGGGCCGCTATGAAATTGCCTTTGTGACCCCGATTCTGCGCTGGTATCTGAGCGAGGAAGACCGCATCGAGGCCGCGCGGGAAAAGGAAAAAGAGCGAAAGAAGAAACCCAAGGCGGTCAAGGGAACGTTCGAGCCGGGCGAAGGGCTGCGCAACTGGGCCGAATACGTGGGCAAGTACCAGGCCGTGGTCTACATTCGCGCCCTACCCGAAATCGCCGAGACCGGTGGCTCGAAATTCTGGCGCGGGCTGGCCGCCGCCGGCGGCACCGGCATGCGCGGGCGCTATAAGTTCAAGGCCTCGTTTTACGAGATGGCGCTGCACTGCGACGGCCAGGAAGTCATCCCCATCGAGCGCGGCAAGATCGAGCACTTAATCGAGCTGCCCAAGTATGGGGACACGCAAGCGCATCAAACCTTCTCCGGCATCTATACCTATCCCTTCGACATCTTCGACCCCAACCGTTGCCGACAGCTCGAGGTGAAAGTTATCTCCGAGGACGATCCGACACAGCCAGAAGGCAAGGCCATTCCGCCCGCCACCTTGCAACGCGTCTGGTTGGACTTCGACGGCTACCGGAAGGCCACGGCCAAAACCAACTGAGGCTTAGTCGAGGTCGATGTCGCGCAGGGGTTTGGTGACCGGCTGATCTTTCGCCTTCTTGAACTGCTCTTCAAACTTCTTGGCCAGGACGTCGCTGCGCGTCTTCTGGGCGGCGAATTCCTCGGCGAATTTTTCCTCACGCTTACGGGCCTCTTCCTGAAGCCCTTTAGCGGCTTCGGCCAGGTCGGAGATGGCCGGCGCTTTCGGCGGCGGCTCGTGGTCCACGACCGCGGCCAGCTTCGCGTCCACGACCAGTTTGGCCCCGCAGTGCGGGCACGCCACTTTCAGGCTGGAATCAACCTTCTTCACTTTGGAGTCAGCCTTCGCCACAACACACCTACGCGGGTGAGGGCTTGGCGTCGCCCTTGCCGAAGGCGGGCACGGGTTTGGGCTCGGGCTTGGCCGCCGGCGCCGGCTTGGCTTCCGGCTCCGGCGCGGGCGGCGGTGGCGCGGGCTTTTCGGGCAGCGGCTTGCCTTCGATGATGAGTTTGATCTCGGAGGCGTCGAGCACCTCGCGGTCGAGCAGGGCCTGCGCGATGCGCTCCAACGTCTCGCGCTGGCTCTCGACGATTTCGCGCGCCTTGCGGTAGCCGTTCATCACGATCTTTTTCACTTCCTGGTCGATGCGGATGGCGGTGTCCTCGGAGTAGTCGCGGTGCTGGGCGATTTCGCGGCCGAGGAAGATGGCCTCTTCCTTCTTGCCGAAGGTGAGCGGGCCCATCTCGCTCATTCCCCACTCGCAGACCATCTTGCGCGCCAACTCGGTGGCCTGCTCGAAGTCGTTGCCGGCGCCGGTGGTGAGGTGACCGAGGAAGACTTCTTCGGCCACACGCCCGCCCATCATTACGGCGATCTGCGATTCGAGGAACTCCTTGGTGTAGGTGTGCTTGTCGTCCACCGGAAGTTGCATGGTGACGCCCAGGGCCATGCCGCGCGGGATGATCGTCACTTTGTGCACAGGATCGGTGTGGGGCATCTTGGCCGCTACCAGCGCGTGCCCGGCTTCGTGGTAGGCGGTGTTGCGCTTCTCCTCCTCGGAGATGATCATCGAGCGGCGCTCCACGCCCATCAGGACTTTGTCCTTGGCCTGCTCGAAGTCGTCCATGGTGACGTACTTCTGGTTGTGGCGGGCCGCCAGCAGGGCGGCTTCGTTGATCATATTGGCCAGATCGGCGCCGGAGAAGCCCGGCGTGCCGCGCCCCAGCACCGAGAGGTCGACGTCGACGCCGATGGGAATCTTGCGCGTATGGACTTTCAGGATTTCCTCACGCCCGCGCAGGTCGGGCCGCGGCACCACGATGCGCCGGTCAAAGCGCCCCGGGCGCAGCAGGGCCGGGTCGAGCACGTCGGGGCGGTTGGTCGCGGCCATAATGATGACGCCTTCGTTGGCGTCGAAGCCGTCCATTTCGACCAGCATGGCGTTCAGGGTCTGCTCGCGCTCGTCG
>JACQTG010000135.1 GCA_016210895.1 Acidobacteriota bacterium | reverse complement strand
GGGCTAGCCGAAGATGTCTTTGACGCGGTCGAAGAGGCTCGTCTTCTCGGCGGGACGATTTTCGGCGGGCAACGCGCCAGCCAACTCTTCAATCAAGCGGCGCTGCTCGCGCGTGAGTTTCTTGGGCGTGACGACTTTCAACTCCACAAACAGGTCGCCGCGGCCGCCGCCGTTCAGGTTGGGGAAGCCCATACTCTTGAGCCGGATAATGGTGCCGCTCTGCGTGCCTCCCGGAATCTTGATCTTCTCTTCGCCGTCGAGTGTGGGCACAAGGATCTCCGCGCCGAGAGCCGCTTGCGGGAAGGTGATTGGCACCGAACAATAGAGGTTACTCTCGCGGCGGTCGAAGACAGAATGCTCGCGCACGTGGAGGACGACGTAGAGGTCACCTTCCGGGCCGCCGAAGCGCCCGGCCTCGCCTTCTTGGGAAATGCGCAGGCGGGTACCTGTGTCCACGCCGGGTGGAATCCTGAGTTCGAGCGTGCGCTCTCGCCGCACCTGGCCCCGACCGCTGCACTCGGGGCAGGGGTCACGCACCAGTTGGCCCGTACCCTGGCAGTGCGGGCAGGTTCGGCTGACGGAGAAAAACCCCTGCTGATAGTGAAGCTGGCCCCGACCCTGGCAGGCCGAGCAGCTAACCGGCCCCGTGCCTTTGCGCGCTCCGGACCCCTGGCAGCTGGGGCAGGTCTCCGTGCGGGGAATTTTGATCTTGGTGGTCAAGCCGCGCGCGGCCTCTTCAAAATCGATTTCCAGGTCATAGCGCAAATCGGCGCCGCGGCGCGCCCGGGTGCGTCGGCGGCGACTGCCGCCCAGGCCGAACAAGTCCTCGAAGCCAAAGAAGTCGCCAAAGATGTCGGCGAAATCGGCGAAGATGGTCTGGTCGAAGCCGGTGAAAGGTTGCGCGCCCAGGCCGGCGTGGCCGTAGCGGTCATAGGCCGTGCGCTTCTGCGCGTCGATGAGCACTGAGTAAGCTTCGGTCAGTTCTTTGAATCGCTCTTCGGCTTCGTGTTTGTTCTGCGGGTTGCGGTCCGGATGCCATTGCAGGGCGCCACGGCGGTAGGCCTTCTTGATTTCCTCCTCCGAGGCGCTGCGGTTGACGCCCAAGACTTCGTAGTAGTCACGCTTCTGGTTCGGCATCGGGATTCTACTGGCTTTTTTCCTCGGGCAACTTGGGCCGTACGGCAACTTTCACCAGCGCCGGACGCAGCAGGCGGTCCTTGAAGCAGTAGCCGCGCTGGAGTTCGTCCATCACTTCCTGGTCGCGATGATCCACGGTCTCGATTTTTTCCAGGGCATGATGGAGGAAAGGGTCAAAGGTCTCCCCAAGGGCTTTGACCGGCTTGAGCCCGCGGCGGGCAAGCGTGTCGAGGAGTTGCTTGTAGATGAGCTCGATGCCCTTGCGGTATTCCTCCGGCTGCGCGCTCTCGGCGGCGTTCAGCGCGCGCTCAAAGGCGTCGAGCACGGGCAGCAGGTTCAGGACGAGATCGGCCTCGGCGCGCTCGCGGAATTCCTGTTGGTCCCGCTCCATGCGCTTCTTGTAGTTTTCAAAATCGGCCTGGCGGCGAAGGAGCTGATCGTAGAGCGCATCGCGCTCGGCCTGAAGCTTCTTGCGCTCTTCTTCGAGTGCGACTTCCGGGGTTTCGGGCGTGGTGGCCGTCTCCTCGACCGGATTGGGGGTGGCCTTGTCCTCGTCCATGTGATTACGGGTCAGAGAATTGCACCGCGGCGCTGCTAATTCTCATCAAAAACGCGATTGAACAGTCGGGCGACATAATGCACGCCAGTGATGGCGCGCGGATAGTCCATGCGGGTAGGGCCCAGGATGGCAAGCGAGCCGAGCGGCCGGTCGGGGCTGCCATAGCTCGTGCTGATCAAGGCAAAATGCTTGATGGCCGGCGACAGAGGCTCCAAACCGATCCGGATCTGCACGCCGGGCTCGATTTGTTCTAGGGTCACGGTCAGCAACCGCACTAATTTTTCCTTCTCTTCCAAGGCCCACAGCAAGACGCTCAATTCCTCCTGCGTAGCTTCCTCGACCCGGGTAATCAGATTGGCGGTTCCCTCCACATACACTTCAGCGCTTCGGGTCATCTCCGCCAGACTTTCGCGGCAGAGGGCCGCGGCGGTGCGCGCCAGGCGCTCATACTCCGAGCGCTCCTGGGCCGCCCGCCGCTCGAGTTCCCTGCGGACGGCTTCGAGCGACCAGCCGGTAAAATTCTGATTCAAGTAGGTGGCGGTGCGGTCGAGTTCCTCCTGCCGGAACACCTCCTGAACGACGACCAGCTTATTCCGCAGCATTCCACTCCGAGTCAGAATCACCACCAAGACGCGCCGGTCGTCCACGCGCAGAAAACGCACCTGTTCGAGCGGAGCCTGGGTTAGCGGGATGGCTATGGCGATTCCGATGCCGCGCACGAGTTCGGAGAGCACGTGCGAGGCCCGCGGGAGCAGGGCTTCGGCCTCGGCGGGCTCGCCCAGCAAGTGCGCCTCAATCCAAGTGCGGTCAGCGGGGGCCAGTTGCGCCAGGTGGGCTGCCTGGCGGGCGTAGAACTGGTAGGCCTTGGCCGTGGGAATGCGTCCGGCCGAGGTGTGCGGTTGGTGCAGATAGCCCTGCTCCTCCAGGTCGGCCATGATGTTACGAATGGTGGCGGAGGACAGCCGCCCCCGCTGCTGGCGCGCAATGGCGGCGGAGGCCACCGGTTCCCCCGTGGCGATATGGGTCTGGACAACAACGGCCAGGATTTCCTGCTCGCGCAACTGATCCTTCCCGGCTATCATCATCCCTTCGAGTGACGCCCTATGCAGAGGGCTCAGCCGAATCAACCCTCGATTGATTGTAGCGGCTGATCAAATCAGGGTCAAGCTACGGCCGGCCGAGTGCGTGGCATCTGCATCAGGGATGCGTATCGATCTGGGCGCGCTGCAAGGTGCCGCTGAAATCCACATAGATGCTCTTCCACTCGGAGAAGACATCCAGGGCGGCCACGCCGGCGTCGCGGTGGCCGTTGCCGGTCTGCCTGGTGCCGCCGAAGGGGAGGTGGATTTCGGCGCCGATAGTGGGAGCGTTGATGTAAACGATGCCCGTGTAGAGGTCGCGCATGGCGGCGAAGGCGCGGTTGACGTCGCGGGTATACAGTGAAGAGGAGAGCCCATAGATCACGCCGTTGTTGATCTCCACCGCGTCCTCAAAACTGTCAAACGGGATGACCGACACGACGGGACCGAAAATCTCCTCCTGGGAGATGCGCATCTTGGGGTCGCAGTCGCCAAAGACGGTCGGCCAATAGAATGAACCCTTGACGTAATCACCGCCTTCCAGCGGATGGCCGCCGCAGAGCAGCGTCGCCCCTTCCTGCCGGCCGATTTCCACGTATTCCTGGACAGTATTTCGCTGGCCATCGTTGATGCAGGGCCCCATCTCCACGGTAGGATCGAGTCCATTGCCCACCTTAAGCGCTTTGGCCCGGCGCACGAATCTGTCGGTAAACTCTCTGTAGACTTTCTTCTGGACGGCCACGCGGCTGGCGGCGGTGCAGCGTTGACCGGTTGTGCCGAAGCCGCCCCACAGCGCTCCGTCGACGGCCAAGTCGAGGTCGGCGTCGTCCATGACGATGATCATATTCTTGCCGCCCATCTCAAGGCTGCAGTGGCGGAAGTCGGGCGCGCAGGCCTCCGACACCAGGCGACCCACCTCGGTCGAGCCGGTAAAGGAAATCACGCTCACGTCCCGGTGCTTCATCAGCGGCAGGCCCGCGGCGCCGCCGGGGCCGGTGACGAAATTCAGCACGCCCTTGGGCAAGCCGCTTTCGTTCAGAATCTTCACGAAATTCCAACCGGAGAGCGGCGTATCGCTGGCCGGCTTGAACACGACCGCGTTGCCGCAAACCAAGGCAGGGAAAATCTTCCAGGAAGGAATGGCCATGGGGAAATTCCACGGGGTGATGATGCCGCACACCCCGAGTGGCATGCGCACCGACATAGCAAACTTGCTGGGGAGTTCGGAAGGCACGGTCTGGCCAAAGAGCCGCCGGCCCTCGCCCGCCATATAAAAGCCCATGTCGATGGCTTCCTGGACGTCTCCGCGGGTCTCCTTCAGGATTTTCCCCATTTCGCGGGTCATATCCCGGGCCAGCTCTTCCTTGCGTTCGAGCAAGGTCTGCGCAGCGCGGAAGAGAATCTCGGCGCGCTTGGGCGCCGGCATCAGGCGCCAACTCGCGTACGCCCGGCGGGCCGCTTCGACGGCGTCGTCCACATCGCACTTGTCCGATCGCTGGAAGATTCCGACGACATCGGTCTTGTCAGCGGGGTTGATGTTTTCAAAGGTCTTAGCGCAGCGGGCTTCGACCCATTCACCGTCAATGAAGTTCTTGTAGACCTTGGGGGCAGCCATAGCGACCCTCCTGGGCGAGAAGAAGCGTCGCGGATACGCGCTTCTCAACTGGGACTCTAGCAAAGGCCGCGCGAGGTGGTCAACGCGCGCTCAGGGGTCGGGAGTGTTGGAAGCGGCTTCCTCGCTGGTGGTGGGAGGGCGCGGCGCGCCCATCCCGGCGGTTTCCGGGCCCAGGCCGAGCGCAATCAGGGAGAGGGCGTCGGGCTTGGCGGTCTGGGGACGCCCGTTATCTTTTTGCAAGCGCCGCATGGCAGCCGCAGTGGCAGCGTCCCATTTCCCGGTGGGTTCCCCCTCGAGATAGCCTTCCCGAATCAGCGCTTGCTGAATCTCGCGAATGCGTTCCGGCGTGGGCCGCTGTTGGGCCGGTTGCCGCCGGCGACGACGCCTCGAGGCGCGCCGCGGGGGTCGCTTGCGCGCTTCGGAGCCGCTCCGCTGGACTTCCGGGGATCGACCCAGCAGCTGGGCTGGAAACAGCATCAGCCGGGGCAGGCAGAGAGCCATGAGGAGGAGCGGGATGAGGACATGGGGGCGACGGCGCTCGCGCATCAGAACCAGGCAGCTAGGGCAGTGTTCCCCCAAGATAAATCCAGAGCCAACGCGCCTGCGCCGGCCGCTTGATGCCGAAGACCACGTCGGAGCCGGAGCCCAAGCGGCGTTCAGTCTCGTTGAACTCGCGCAGGGTACGCACGCGCTGCTGGTTGATTTCGAGGATCAGGTCCCCACGCTCAAGCCCAACTTCCTCGGCAAAACCGTTCGGGTCAACCTCGCGGACGAGTACACCCCGGTCTTCGTCGGGGTCGAGGCCCCAATTCCGCAACTGAGAGGCGGATGGCTGTTCCACCCGTATTCCCAGGCGGCCCCCTCCGCGCTCGGTTTCAACCGCGGCGCGCGATTCGCGGCACTGCTCCGGGAAGACTTTGCAGCGATCCTCCACGCTGACTGTGACTTCGCGCTCCTTTTTGTCGCGGAGATATCTGGCCGTGACGCTCTCCCCGACCGCGGTGGCGGTTATGATTTCGACGAGTTCATCGCCGCTGCGCACAGTTTCTCCATTCACTGCCGTGATCACGTCGCCACGCTGGAGCCCCGCGCGGTCAGCCGGTCCACCAGGCTGCACCTCGTCCACCAGCACGCCATAATCCGCGCCGAAACTGCGTAAGATCACTTCGTTCTGTGTTTCCGCACGGCGGAAAGAGATGCCAATCGAGCCGCGGACGACGCGCCCCTGACGGCGGATCTGATTGTAGACGTCGCGGGC
>JACQTG010000125.1 GCA_016210895.1 Acidobacteriota bacterium | reverse complement strand
GGCGGGCCTGCCGCAGGCAGGCACCTGTTCCAGGCTAGGGGCGGTCAGCGCAGGGCTTTGAGGGCGGCGGCCACATCGGCCACCGCAAAGTAGGTGTTGACGCGGGCGGCGCTTTTGGCGGAGCCGGTGTAGGCGTACTCGATGTTGATACCGGCGTCGCCGAGCTTGGCCGCCGCGCGGGCCAGACTGCCGGGCTTGTCGGCAAGCGTCACCCCCACCACATCCTCTTCGCTCACCTCCCAGCCGCGTGCGGCCAAGACCTTTTTGGCTGCGGCCGGTTTGTCCACCACCAGCCGGATGGCGCCGCGGCCTGCGGTGACCGCGGCGATGAAGGCCAGGATGTTGACCTTGTTCGTCCCCAGCGCCGAGGCGACTTCGGCCAGCATCCCCGGCCGATCCTCTACCCAGGCGGTAAGTTGTTTGGCTTTCGGCATGGCTGATCCCTCCCCCGTGACTTGCGTGGCAAGGCACCCTTCGACCCCGAAGCTTCGGGGCTCAGGGCAAAGAAGGCCTTGCCCTAGCGCAGGTACGATAGGTCAGGTTCTACATTCTAGCAAGCTTGCCTGCGAGAAGTGCGGCCCCGCCTCGAAGGTTCGGGGCGGGGCTCTTCCGGACGTTGCCAAGACGGTGTAGCGGCGAGGAAGGCCCTGACCACAGGCGACGCTGCCTCAAGCCGCGCCTTCCTCGCCGGCCCGTACAAACCGACGACGAAGGCGGCGAGTGCTCGAGACCACCTATGAGCAGCGGCCTTCGTCGCCGCTACCGCTTCCCAGATTGGGAGGGATTCTCAAAAAGTTCACCGTGTTCACCGTGTTCACGGTTCTCACCGTGTTCAGCGTTCTTAGACAGAAGGCAAGCCTTCTGGTAAACCCCGCACGTTGGACGGAAACGGAGGCAAAGGAGGCAGAGGAAGCAAAAGAAGCAGAGGAAAAACTCCTTTGCCTCGTCTGTCTCCCCAGCGAGCGAGGCGTATGGCGGCAGCGAATCGAAGCGGAAGCCAGGCCCTGCGGGCGGCGCGGATGGCGCGGCTGCGGGGGGCGATTCTTCTGCTCCTGGCCGAAGTAACCCCGGAGCGGGTCAACGCCGAGGTGCTGCGCAGCGCGCTTGAGCGGCAGGCGATGGAGGTGACGCCGCGCGAGTTGGCGCGGGCGCTCGACTACCTGCGCCACCGCGGCTACCTCGACTACCAGGTGATTGAAGCCCGCGATTACCCCAATCTGCCCCGCCTGGTCGGCGTGCGCATCACCCCGGCGGGCATGGACGTGGTCGAGGAAACCACCCGCGATCCGGGAGTCGATTTGGGATGAAGCCCGAAGCCAAGCCGAACCGCCCCGGTGCGCCGCGGAGCGGGAAAAGGAAGCGCCGGAAGCGCGAGCCGCAGTGGTGGCTGGCGTGGGTACAGGCACGAGCGGTGGTGTTGGCGTCGCTGCTGCGACACCGGGGCGAGAGCGATGAGGCGCTGTTGGTGCGAAAGATGGTGCTGGCGGCGCTACTGAGCAAGTCGGAGCAGTTGCAGAAGATGAAGATCAAAGAGCTGCTGCGCGAATCGCGCGAAATCCTGAAAGCGACGCGCGACATCGCTGCGAAGCCCGACGCCGCGCCGAAGAGTTCCGAAGACGTGCAACGCAAGGTGCGGGAGATTTATGGCTGGCCGGAAGAAGAACTCGCCGCGCGCCTCGACTCATCTAAGGCGGGCGACGCCGACAACGAGCCCGACTCCTGAGCGCAGCAACGCTGAGCTCAGTCGAAGGGTGGCGCAGCTCTACCCCTACCAGCGCGCCTGGGTGGACGACGAGTCGCTCTACAAGCTGGCCTGCAAAGCGCGCCAGATCGGATTCACCTTCGCCGCCACGTTCCGCGCGGTGCTGCGACGGCTCAAGCGGCCCGGCTTGACGGTGTGGCTTTCGGCCTCGGAGCGCCAGGCGGTCGAAGCGTTGGAGCAGGTGCGGCGGCACGTCAGCGCACTCGGCGTCGGCGCCAGCTTCTACTCCGAGTTCATCGCCGGCACCGACGTGCAGCAGCATCGCATCAGCTTCTCGAACGGCAGCCGCATCATCGCCCTGCCCGCCAATCCCGATACCGTACGCGGCTTTTCGGGCGACGTCGTCCTGGACGAGTTCGCCTTCCACCGCGACTCGCACGCCATCTGGCGCGCCGCCTTCGCCACCGCCACGCGCGGCTTTCAGCTCGAAGTCATCTCCACCCCCAACGGCACGCAGGGGAAGTACTACGAGTTGGCCCGCCAAGCGGGCTTGGTGAGAGCCGCCACCGGCGAGACGCCCTTCGACTCCGCTCAGGGCGGGCCGGTGCCACCGAGGCAACAACAGGTTTGGTCTGCGCACTGGTGCGACATCCACACCGCCCGCGCCCTCGGCTTCGACGTCGACATCACCTCCCTCCGGGCAGCGGTCGACGACGAAGACACCTGGCAGCAGGAATATTGCTGCCAGTTCCTCTCCGACGCTGCCCACTACCTCCCCCTCGAACTGGTGGTGGCCGCCGAGTATGCCTCCCCCGCTCTGGCGGCCACCCCCTCCCACCTTTCGGCGGGGCACCACTTCAGCGGTGCCGAATCAGAAGACGACGGAAGTGGGCGGGTAGCCCCGCTCAGCGGGGCGGGTGGGATTGGCCACTGCTACCTGGGCGTGGACATCGGGCGCAAACACGACAAGACCGTGCTCTGGCTGCTTGAAGAAGCTGACGGCATTCTCTGGACGCGGCACGTCCAAACGCTCGACCGTCAACCGTTCGCCCAGCAACGCGCCGCCATCGAATCCCTGCTC
>JACQTG010000122.1 GCA_016210895.1 Acidobacteriota bacterium | reverse complement strand
GCGCATCGTCGAGCCGCCGCAGCGCGGCGAGAAGCGCGTGGTGGTGAAGAAGGCGACCAACCTGGAGCGGCTGCTCCTTACCTATCACGCTCCGGAAATCGACCATCCCGACTCCTATCCGCTGCAGGTGGCGGCGGTGCTGCTCGGCCGGGGCAAGACCTCGCGTTTTTACCAGCGGCTGGTTGAGCGCGACCAGTCGGTGGTGTTTGCCAACGCCAGCTTCGACGAGGCGATTGACCCTACCCTGTTCACTGTGGCCGCGGAGCTGAAGCCCGGCTATCAGCTGGCTGATGTCGAGCGTGCCCTGGTGGAGGAAATCGGGAACCTCGCCAGCGAAGAAGTACCGGCCGCGGAGCTGGAAAAGGCCAAGAACCTGATCGAGGCACAGTTCATCCTGCAGAATGAGTCCTCGCTGTCGCAGGCGATTCTGCTCGGCATTGCTGAAGTCCTGCTCAGCCACACCTACCTGGACAGCTACATGGAGAAGATTCGCACCGTTACCCCGGCAGACGTCCAACGCGTGGCCCAGGCCTATCTCGCGGCGGAGAACCGCACCGTCGGCTGGCTGGTGCCGGAGGCGGAAACAAGAGCCGAAAAGGGCCAGAAACCTCCAGCCCAAATCAGCGCGTGGCTGGAACAAGCTGCCCGTGGCCGCTGGGGTCGCTTGGACAACGCAGCGGCCCTCGAAGCCGGAATAGTGGAGGCGCGTGCGGCCCGGCTAGAGGCAGCCCAAGGAGAGAAACAAGCCAAGCGTCAAAGAAAGCCGGCGAGGCCGGCCGCTCCGGTGCGTTTTGAGATTCGCCCCGGCCTGCCGGGCGAGCGACGCGTGCTACCCAACGGGCTGACGGTACTGGTGGTGGAGAACCCCAATCTGCCGGCGGTTTCGCTGGCGGCGGTGGTGAAGGCTGGCTCGCGCTACGAGAGCGATGAAAAGGCGGGGCTGGCGGTGCTGGCGAGCCGGCTGCTGACCGAGGGCACAACATCTCGCTCAGCGCTCGACATCGCCACCGCCATTGAATCGGTCGGCAGCTCGCTCAATGCCACCGCCGACTATGAGAGCTGCGTGGTAACCGCCACCGTGCTCAAGAAAGATTTTGATCTGGCGTTGGAGCTCGTGGGCGACGTCCTCCGGAATCCCGTCTTCCCCGAGGAGCGGGTGGCGCGCGAACGTGCCCGCCTGATGGCCCAGATTCGCTCGGCGCAGGATCAGCCGCGAACGGTGGCCAGTTGGACCTTCAATGAGCTGGTCTTTGCCGGCCATCCCCAACACCGGCCCAGCCTCGGCTACGGGGAAACGGTAGAGAGGCTGACCCGCGACGACCTGGCTAGTCTTCACGAGCAATATTTCGCGCCCAACAACACGCTGGTCGCGATCGTCGGAGATATTTCGCTGGCGGAAGCGTTCGCCAAGGTGGAGGCCGCGCTGGGTGGCTGGGCCGCGAAACGGATCGAGCCGCTGCGGCTGCCGGAGCTTCGCCGGCAGGAGAAGCGGGTAACGAAATATGTCCCGATGGACAAAGAACAGGTGAACGTCTACATCGGGCACGTAGGCATTGACCGCTCGAACCCCGACTACTACGCCCTCGAGGTAATGGACACGATTCTGGGCGGCGGGCCGGGCTTCACCAGCCGCATCCCGGGTCACCTGCGCGACGAACAGGGCCTCGCCTACAGCACTTTTTCGAACATCACCGGCTCAGCCGGGCTTGACCCGGGCCGCTTCATCGCCTACATCGGTGCCTCGCCGGAAAACCTGGAGAAGGCGATTGCGGGCATCTTGAAAGAGATTCAAACCATCGTTGCAGAGCCGGTGACCGAGACCGAGCTTGCCGACGCGCAGGCCTATCTAACCGGGAGCTTTGTGTTCGAGTTCGACACCAATGCCGACATTGCCCGCTTCCTGGTGGACGCGGAGACGTACAAGCTGGGCTTCGACTACATTGATCGCTACCCGGGAGAGATTCGCGCGGTGACCGTGGCGGATATTCGGCGCGTCTCCCGCCGCTACCTCGATCCGGAGAATTACACCCTGGTGGTCGTCGGCCCGGTGGACGAACAGGGCAAACCGGTGGCGAAAGCGCCGCCCGGCGCCACCCCGTAAGGCGGCGCGGCCTCGCATCCCGCCACAGAAGAAATCTTGCGCGGCTGCTACGACGGGCTATCATCGAAGCAGGATGAATGAGACAGAAGAAAGCCGGTCATTCCCGATCATCCCGCTGGCCGTCGCCGGGGTACTAGGCATCGGCCTACTCATCGGGATTCTGTGGTTGGGGCGTCCAGAAGCCGAGCATCCCGCGCCACCCGTGCGTTTGCCACCGCTCGAGGGCGAAGCCGCCCGCTACGTGGAGGAGGGAATCGAACTCGCGCCGGTGGGGCTGAGCCGCTGGGAGAACTTTCTGGGGCAGGTCGTGATGTATGTGGATGGGACGGTGAAAAACAAGGGGTCACGCACGGTGCTGGCGTTGGAGTTGACGCTCGAATTCCGCGACATCTTCGGCCAGGTGGTATTGCGGGAGACAGTGCGGCCGGTGGGCCAGGTGAGCCGGCCGGGGACGCAAGCGCCCCCGCTCAAGCCAGGCGAAAGCCGGGCCTATCGCGCGGGTTTCGAGCACATTCCCGCGGAGTGGAACCGGGGCGCCCCGCGGATCAGCGTCACGGGCCTCCTGCTAGAATAGGGCATTCGCTATGGCCAAGAAGGAACAAAACAAGGGACGAAAGAAGGAACTCATAACGGCCAAGATTCTGGTGGTGGAGGACGAGCCCTCCATTATGCGCTTGACGGAGATGATCCTGAGCCGAGCGGGGATGACGGTGCTCAAAGCCGCGGATGGCAACGAGGCTTACCAGATGGCCCTCACCGACAAGCCGGATGCCATCCTGCTCGATGTCAACGTGCCCGGAATGGACGGCTTTACGTTGTGCTCGAAACTCAAGGCCCAG
Organism: Acidobacteriota bacterium; assembly: GCA_016210895.1. Next base: position 1,063 of record JACQTG010000122.1, on the reverse strand, counting down.
GAAGAGACCGCGAAGATTCCGGTGGCGTTCTTGACCGCCCGCAAAGAAATCGAAGCCTACCGCACGGCCCAGGACCTGGGCGGCCTTCTCTACATTCCTAAGCCCTTCAAGCCTGAAGCCCTTGTCCAGGCCGTCGGCCTGCTCCTGGCCGCCCGCGGCAAGAAAAGCTAGCCGACAACGGCGATGGCAAGAAAAAGCCCGGTGGCAGGTGCCACCGGGCTCAGCGCTTTCGTCGATTCGGCTAGTACATTCCGCCCATACCAGGGTGCCCGCCGGGCGCCTTCTCCTTCTCCTCTTCCGGGATCTCGGAGACCAGGGCCTCGGTGGTGAGCATGAGCGCAGCAATCGAGGCGGCGTTCTGGAGAGCCAGACGGGTGACCTTGGCCGGGTCAATCACGCCGGCCTTGACCAGGTCGGTGTACTGCTCCTTTTCGGCGTCGAAGCCGAAGTTCGGCTCATTCTTCTCCTTCACCTGCTGGGCCACCACCGCGCCTTCGTGCCCGGCGTTCTGGGCGATCAGGCGGAGCGGTTCCTCGAGCGCCCGCCTGACGATGTTCACCCCGATCTGCTCGTCGGGGTCGACCTTGAGCTTGTCGAGGGCGGGCACGCAGCGGAGCAGAGCCACGCCACCGCCGGGCACGATACCTTCCTCGACCGCAGCGCGGGTGGCGTGCATGGCGTCCTCGACGCGGGCCTTCTTTTCCTTCAGCTCGGTCTCAGTGGCGGCGCCCACCTTGATGACCGCTACGCCGCCGACGAGCTTGGCCAGCCGCTCCTGGAGCTTCTCCCGGTCGTAGTCCGAGGTGGTCTCCTCGATTTGTGTCCGGATCTGCTTGACGCGGCCTTCGATGGCGTCGGGCTTGCCCGACCCTTCGACGATGGTGGTGTTGTCCTTGTCCACCGTCAGCTTCTTGGCCCGGCCGAGGTCTTCAAGCTTGACGTTCTCGAGCTTGATCCCCACCTCTTCGGCGATCATCTTGCCGCCGGTGAGGATGGCGATGTCTTCGAGCATGGCCTTGCGGCGGTCGCCGAAGCCGGGAGCCTTGGACGCGCAACACTGGAG
>JACQTG010000126.1 GCA_016210895.1 Acidobacteriota bacterium | reverse complement strand
GCCGCTTGAATGAGCAAGCATTACAACGTGGAGCCGCTGCAACTGAAGGGGCTCAAGACGGAGCCGCTGGCGAAGCGGCCGAGCAAGGTCACCGTCCGCGACTTTGCCCGGCCCTACAAGCGCGGCTCGCGCTTCGCCGACTACCTCAAGACCCTGCCCGCCATCCTGGCCGCGCACGACTTCCGCCGCCTGGTCGAAGCCATCCTCGCCGCCCGGCGCAAGAACAAGCCCGTGCTCTGGGGCCTGGGCGGCCACGTCATCAAGGTCGGCCTCGCGCCCGTCCTGATTGACCTCCTCCAGCGCGGCTACGTCCAGGGCATCGCCATCGCCGGGGCCGCCCTCATCCACGACTTTGAAATCGCCCTCGTCGGCCACACCTCCGAGGACGTGCCGGCGCAACTGGGCAAGGGGCGCTTCGGGATGGCGGAGGAAACCGGCAAGCTCCTGAACGTCGCCATTCGCCGCGCGGCGGAGAAGGGAATCGGCATCGGCGAAGGCGTGGGCGAATTCCTGCTCAACCTCGAGTCACTCGGCGCCGGCCACAAGGCCGAGCATCTCGACTACTCGCTGCTCGCCGCCGCCTACCGCGCCCGCGTCCCCGTCACCGTGCACCTGGCGCTCGGCACAGACATCTTCCACGTCCATCCCGCCGCCGATGGCGCCGCGCTCGGCCAGGCCACGCTCCACGACTTCCGGCTCTTTGCCGCGCTCGTGCGCGGCCTCCACCCCGGGGGAGTGTATATAAATGTCGGCTCGGCGGTCGTCCTGCCGGAAGTCTTCCTCAAGGCGGTCTCCGTGGTCCGCAACCTGGGGCACCGGCTGACCCGCTTCACCACCGCCAACCTCGACTTCATCCAGCACTACCGACCCACGCAGAATGTCCTGCTGCGGCCCGGCGGCACCCCCATCGCGCTGACCGCCCCGCACGAGCTGCTCATCCCGCTCCTCGCCGCCGCCCTCATCGAAGCCAGTCCGCCTGGGCGGACGAGCCCGCGGCGGCGCGCCCGCCGCTAGCCGCTACTCGCACGAACACCCTCTTTGCTCCTCCGCCGGTTTGCTGGTAGAGTCCGAAGCTTCGCGATGTCCGACATGCCCTTGTCCACGCAAGCGCCGAGCTCGACCCCGGCGCAGACGCCGATTGGCCGGCCGCTCGACTTGGTGGTGTTGTTCCTGTTCGGAATCGCGGCGCTGTTTGTGGTGCAAGCCATCGCCCTGGCCATGTTCGTCGCCTGGCTCGAGCCTTCCCACCCTGACCTGAACACGGCGGAGTTGCTGCACCTGGCCCTCCAGCGGGCCGAGTCCAACGCCTTTTTCGCCGTGCCCGTCCAGGCCGGCCTCTACCTGCTGCTGGCGCTGTTTATCTATCTGCAGGTGCGCCGCGCCACCCGCAGCTCCTTCTGGTCAGGCGTGGCCTGGCGACCCGTGGGCCGCGAGCGTGCCCTGGCAGTGCTGGTGGCAGGCATCGCGCTCGCCGTCTTCGTTCAACTCGGCAGCGCGCTCTTTCCCCCGCCTGAAGCCCTGCCGATTGACAGGCTGATTTCGACCCGCGACGCCGCCCTGCTCGTGCTGGGCGCGAGCCTGTTGGTGGCACCCTTCTTTGAGGAGTTGATCTTCCGCGGCTACCTCTACAGCCTGCTCGAACCCGCCTGGGGCGTGGCCCCGGCTGTGCTTGTGAGCGGCACGCTCTTCGGTCTGCTGCACGTACCACAACTGCTTCCCGGCTGGACCCAGATTGCTTTTCTCTGCCTGGTGGGAATCGTCTTCTCGCTCGTGCGCGCCAAGACCGGCTCCCTGCGCGCCAGTTTCCTGATGCACCTCGGCTACAACGCCACCCTCACTCTGCTCTATCTCATCAGCCCGGAGTTCACCGAATTGCCGCCCACGGGCACACTCCTCTCCTGGCTGGGCATCCTCAGGTAACCGGCGCCCCGATGGTTGCTGTCCCCTAGCGGGGCGGGCGCGCCAGCAGGCGGATGTCGTCGATCCAGACCCGGCCGCGGCCGTTCACCACCAGGTTCAGTTGCACCCGGCTTGGGGTCTGGCCCGGGCCCAGGTAAAACGGCGTTTCCACCCGCACCCAGCCATGCGAGCCGGTGAGCCCCTGCGCCACCCCACGCGAGTAGTACTCCCCCAGCCCGTCGAACACGCACCACATCTCCAGATAGGCCTGCCCGGTCACGTATTCCGTGCGCAACCAGGCCTGGTAGATGAGCTGGGCATTCTGCACCGGCGGCGACTCCACCGTGTAGAGCGGCACCACGATGGGCTCGTCGGCCAGTATCAGCACCGACCCATTCCCGTCCACCGACCGCGAGCGGTCAAACCGCACACGGAGGTTTGAGATCTCGAGCGGCTGGCTGAGCTGAAAGCGCATCAGCTCCCGCTCGTCGGGCGGACGCGCCCGCTCCGCAGCCCGCGGCGGACTTGTCGGTGCATCCGTCTTGCGCTCGCCGCGCAACTCCCGCGCAATTTGCCCCAAAGACGGCTCCTGCCTCGCCCGGGCGCCACCGGAACGCTCGCCCAGCAGGGTGTCGAGTGCCGGCAAGGCTCCCACAGCCGTCACCAGCGGCTCAGCGCCCGTCCCCAGCCAGCGCGCCTCGCGCACCCCGGTAAACTGCAGCGTCACCAGCGGCACCGGGATTTTGGCCTGGAGCTGGCTCAGTTCATTGCGGCCGGTGAGTCGGAAAAATACACTCGTCCGCTCGCGCGCCGCCAGCAATAACCCCTGCACAGGCTCAACCAGGACCAGCTTCAGGCTCCGGGCTTCGCCGCTGGCACGCGGGCTCGTTCCCGGCGAAGCCAGCTCCGCCGCTTGCGGTTGACCCGGCAGCTCCAGCGTCTCCAGCGGCATCGCCGTTTCCACCGCCAGCAACGCACAGGCGCGGTCGGCCACGATGCGGTCACCCACATACTCATAGGCCTGCGTCAGCGCAGCGGGCGCCGGTTCACCCCCATAGCGATAGCGCTCGCGCGGAATCTCGCGCGAGACGCGCGCTCCCGGCGCCAGCGGCACGGAGGTGAACTCCAGCAGCGGCAGCGCCGCCAGCGCCTCCAGACTCCGAACGTCCTGCCGAAAGCGCTCCAGCCGTATCGGCTGCACGGGCGCGAGGCTGACGTTGCCGGCCGCATCCCGCCTCACGCTCACCCGCTGGCGGCGGAGCGCGGCCAGCATTTGCTCGGCTTCGGATCGGTCTGGGCCCCAGTACCAGCGGCTCAGCCGCAACTCCTCGAAGCTCGCTTCCAGCCGCAGGCCACCGTCGGCGCCTACCTCCACGACCGTAGCGCTCAGGACGCCCGTGACCTCGTATTTCCGCTGGATGTCTTCGCCCGAAGCCTCCGGCAAGACACGCTGGTTGTAGTCAAGGTGGAGTTGATGCTCGACGCGAACGGCGTAGCGCAGGCGACTGCCCGCCGTCAGACGCTCACGCAGGGTCAGCGTTTGGCCGTGACCGCCGAGCGCCGCCACCAAAACCAAAAGCAGTGCCGCTGCGACTTTGCCTCGCACGGGCCGCTAACACCTCTCCCTTGCGGCTCGAGTCTGCGGGGGATTCTCCCGCCTATCTTCGCACCGCCTGCGCCCGCCGCGCAACCGCTTCCTGCACGGCTTGCGCCGCGAGCCGCGGGCAGGCTAGACTGCCCGCTGGCCTAGAGGAAGAAGCTGATGGCTCAGGGCTCAATGCTCAAACCCATCGAGTGGACCGACGCAGGCGTGGTCATGCTCGACCAGTTGGAGCTCCCCGCCCGCGAGGTCTATCGCACCTGCACCCGCTACACCGAAGTGGCCGACGCCATCAAGCGCATGGTCATTCGCGGTGCGCCCGCCATTGGTATCGCCGCCGCCATGGGGGTTGCCCTGGGCGTGGCGCGCTCGACGGCCAAAGACCTGAAGACGCTCGAGGAAGAGTTTGAGATCGTCTGCGACACCCTGGCCCGCACCCGACCCACTGCTGTCAACCTCTTCTGGGCCCTCAACCGGATGCGCGAAACCTTCCAGCGCGCCAAGGCCACCGGCCCCCAGGCCAACCCCGCTGCCCTCCTCAACATCATCCGCAACACCCTGGTGGCCGAGGCGCAGAAAATCCACGCCGAAGACATCGCCCAGAACGAGGCCCTGGGCCGCTTTGGCGCCGCCCTGCTGCCCGCTGAGAGCCGTGTGCTGACCCACTGCAACGCCGGCGCGCTGGCCACGGGCGGGTTCGGCACCGCTCTGGGCGTCATCCGTGCCGCTGTGCAGGAAGGCAAGCGCGTGCGTGTGCTTGCGCCCGAAACCCGGCCCTATCTGCAAGGCGCGCGGCTCACCACCTGGGAGCTCCAGCGCGACGCTATTCCCACCACCCTCATTACCGACAATATGGTCGGCCACTTCCTTCGCCGCGGCGAGATCGATTGCGTCATCGTGGGCGCCGACCGCATCGCCGCCAATGGTGACACGGCCAACAAGATCGGCACCTACACCATCGCCGTGCTCGCGCGCGAGCACAACGTGCCTTTCTACGTGGCCGCGCCCTTTAGCTCCATTGACCTTTCCATGTCCTCGGGCGAGCACATCCCCATTGAGGAGCGCTCGGCCGAGGAAGTGACCCGCATCGGCAGCGTGCGCATCGCCCCGGAGAACGTTCCCGCCGCCCACCCTGCCTTCGACGTCACCCCCGCGCGCTACATCACCGCCATCATCACCGAGCGCGGCGTCGCCCGGCCCCCCTTTGAAGACTCACTCGCCCGGCTCGCTCAGGCAGCGCCCCAGCTCGCCCCGGCCACCTAGTGCCGTTCCAACATTTTACAGCTAAGGTAACGGTTTGCGAACTCGACTTGGGACTGGGCGGATGCGCGAACTAAGTTAGCTCCAAATAGTTGGAACGGCACTAGCTGCGATTGACGCTCCGTAGCAACGCCTGACTCAGGTAGAATGAAGCTCAGAACACCTCTATGTC
>JACQTG010000119.1 GCA_016210895.1 Acidobacteriota bacterium | reverse complement strand
TCGTAGTCGGGAACGAGCGGCGCCAGGGCGTCAGAGAGTTCGGGGGTGCCTGGCGTCCCGTAGGTGGCGAGCGGCACGCAGCCGAGCGCTAGTACGACTTCGGAAATCAGTGCCTGGTTAAGTGGCAGGCCGGCGGCGGCGTAGCCGGTGGCCACGGGCGGATGGGCGTGGACAACCGCGTTCACGTCCGGCCGCCGCTTGTAGATGAGCAGGTGCATGGCGATTTCGCTGGAAGCGTTGCGCCGCCCGTGAATTTTCTTGCCGTCAGCGTCCACGATGACCAGGTCGTCCGGCTCCATCATCCCTTTCGACATTCCGGTGGGCGTGGTGAGGATGCGGCGCGGGTCGAGGCGAACGGAGATGTTGCCATCCGTCGAGGCGACGTATTCGCGCTGGTGGATCCACTGGCCGACGGTGCACACCTCGCGCCGGTGCTCATCGTCGCTCTTGACCATTCCCGGGGTGACCATCCGCGGCGGTTGCCCTCGGCGCCAAGGTGCTGTTCCAGCCCAATCGGTGGACAAGCATACCCAAGCCCTCTGCTAGTGTAAACAGGAAAGGCGACTTGGGGCTCCTACAACGGTCGTGCGTTCACGGCCGGGGAGGGACGTGCGGTGCCGCGCGAAAGAAGGCTCGCCGATGCGGAATGTCGAGCGTGAGCACGAATCCCTGGAGCTGTTCGTTCCCCATGACGCACTGCGCATAGGGATTCCCGTCACTGCCCCGCGCAGCGTCGACCAGGAACGTGACGTTGGCGAAGAGGCGCCCACCCAGGGCTAGCGTCCCGACCTGATGACGCGGCAGTGCGCGTAGCCCGCTAGCGTCACCCGCAGCGCCTGGCTGCAGAGCGTTCGGATTGAGCCCGAGCTGTCGCGTGATGGCGGCCCCGAGAATACCGAGGTCGGTCCCAGTATCAATCTCAAACCAGCAGGAGTGCTCCCGTTCTAGTTGGCCGGAGACGAACACACCTGCACCCGTAAACCGGGGCCCGGTGCGGATTTCCAGTGGCACTACGAGCACGGCCGCCGCAGGGGAGAGTTCGGTTTGGCGGGGCCAGAGAGTGAGTTGCCCACTGGCGTAGTCAATCTCGAAGATGAACTGCTCCATCCAGGTGTAGCCGAGGATGCCGGCGAGGTCGAGTTCGAGCCGGCGGGCGAGCTCCGAGAGGTCGCCAAGAGCTACTTCCAGGTCGTAGGCGACGGCCTTACCGACGGCGAGCCGTCGCAGCCGGGCGAAGGCGCCGTGGCGGTCGGGGGGCGGCTCGGCGTAGGGGCGCACGTCCAGGCGCTCGGCCACGCGCGTGTCGAGCAGGATGGTGGTGGCTCCGGTGTCGAAGGCGAACAGCAGCGGCGGTGAATCATTGACGCGGGCTTCGACCAAGAGCGTCGGCGGCACGTAGCGGATGGGGACGCGATCGAGCGGGGCGGGTTGCGCCACGGCCAAACTTGGAGCGGAAAGCACAAGGAGGAGAAATCTTTCCAGGCGTGTCCTCACGGGGAACTCCGCGGCTCGACTTTGACGGCGACACGCGAACGGGGCAGGAAATCGACGCTCACCGTCTGGCCCTTCGAGAGTACCTGAAACGCCTCCCGGGTGACGCGGAAGGTTTTTCCGCCAATGCGGATGAAGTGCTCCTGCTTGGAGTGCCAGGCGCGCTGCACCTCGCCCTCCAGGGTTTCGACCAGGCCACCGGTCAGGTCGGCTTCAATCTGACGTTTGCGGAGCAGGAGACCAATGACACCAATCCCGAAAAATGCCGCCGGAATGATCAATGCCCCCCAGTCGCCGTCGGCGACTTCTCGCAGGAAAAAGGCAAAAAAGGCGAGCGCGATCAGGGCCAGGAACAGGTAGGTCCGACGGAGCGGTTCGAGTACGCTCTTGCGGACACTTTCGATTTCCTCGAGGCTCAGGGGCCGCATCTGGTTCTGACGGTTTGGATAACGTGCCGGTTAGGCATAGATGCCGCGGAGTTTGAGGGCGAAGGCGACGCGGTCAATGGCGAGCATATAGGCGGCGATGCGGTTGGAGACCTGGTGGCGCTCGGCGTAGCCGACCACGGCGTCAAAGCTCGCAGTGATCATCTGCTCCAGGCGCTCGTTGACCAACTGCTCGGACCAGAAGTAGCCCTGGCGGTCCTGCACCCATTCGAAGTAGCTCACGGTCACCCCGCCGGCGTTGGCCAGGATGTCGGGGACGACGAAGACCTTCTTGTCTTCCAGGATTTCGTCAGCCAGCGCCGTGGTGGGCCCGTTGGCCGCCTCGCAGAGGATGCGCGCGCGGAGGCGGTGGCCATTGTGGCTGGTGATCTGGTTTTCGACCGCAGCGGGCATGGCGATGTCGCAGTCGACGAACAACACTTCTTGCGGCTGGATCGCCTCGCCGCCGCGGAAGCGGGTTACGGTGTGCGCCTCGCGCATATGCGTGAGCAGCTTGGGAACATCGAGGCCCTTTGGGTTGTAGACGCCGCCGTGAATGTCCGACACGGCGACAATCTTGTAGCCGCTTGCGTGCATCAGCTCAGCCGCCACCGAGCCGACGTTGCCGAACCCCTGGATGGCCACTCGCTGGCCTTCGCGTGGCAGCCCAAGCTTGGCCACAGCTCGGTCGCAGACGATCATGCAGCCGCGGCCGGTGGCTTCGCGGCGGCCCTGGCTGCCGCCCAGGTCGAGCGGTTTGCCCGTGACGATGGCGGTGGTGGTGTGGCGGACGTGCATCGAGTAGGTGTCCATCACCCAAGCCATAATCTGCTCGTCGGTGCCGAGGTCAGGGGCGGGGACGTCACGCTCCGGGCCCAGGTAGTCGAGCAGCTCGGCGGTGTAGCGGCGGGTGATGCCCTCGAGTTCGCGCTTGCTGAGTTTTGAGGGGTCGCAGACCACGCCGCCTTTGGCGCCGCCAAAGGGTAGGTTCATCACCGCGCACTTCCAGGTCATCCAGCTGGCCAGTGCCCGCACTTCGTCCAGGGTGACGTCGGGGGCAAAGCGGATGCCGCCCTTGCCCGGCCCGCGCACCACAGAGTGCTGGACGCGATAACCGACGAAGACCTCCAGCCGGCCGTTGTCCATACCCACCGGAATGTAGAGCGTGATTTCCTTGTTCGGGTAGCGGAGAAACTTTTGCAAGCCTTCGTTCAAGCCCAGCTTGGCCGCGGCCACATCGAAGCGCGCCGCCATGGACTCGTAGAGGGCGAACTCCTTCTCGGCGGAGATAATGGGCATCGTCGGCCTCGCGGGGAGTTGACTCTACCGCAGAACCGAGAGACGGTGCAAGCGAGCGAGGTATCGGCTAGTCCAGCTTGGGGAGCAAGCCAAGCAGGTCCGTCATGGTGAAGGGTTTGAGCAGGTAGCGGACCGGCTGCGCCTCTAGGAACTCCATCGTGCTCCCGCTCATGATGTCACCGGTAATGAAGACAAAGCGGGTGGCCAGGTCGGGCTGCTCGTGGAGCATCTCTTGGAAGAGTTCGATGCCGCTCTTGCCGGGCATCTTGATGTCGCACAGGATGAGGTCGTAGCGCTGGGCGCGCAGCCGGGTTCCGGCTTCGGTGGCGTTTGAGGCGGTGTCCACCCGATAGCCCTGCGCCTCCAGGCATTCGGTGACGAACTCGCGCACATGTTCTTCGTCATCGATGACGAGTGCGGTCCGATGGGCTGGGCTCGACTTGCGTTGCTGACCGTCAGCAAGGTTTTTCCATTCGTCCAAGAGACACCCCTCACGACCCGTGTTTGTCGGATTGCACCTGGTTTTGGCGGGAGAGCCCGCCTCGCCTACGGGCGAGCCTGCCTGGAACCTACGCGAAGAGGACCGTCGTGCAGGACGCGCACAGAGTAAGCCAGAGGGTGTCCTGTCGCAATAGGCGGACGGTCACAATTACGCGCGAATGGGTAAGGAACCTATCTTAGTAAGAAGGTTTGACCGGATTGGGAATGACGGACTAGGGTGTGCCGGAATTGGCGGCTCGACTATCGGCTGGCAGGGAGTCGCGGGGAGCGTAATAGCCGCGTTTGGCGAGCACGACATAGTCGCCCTCGGGCTGGCCAAAGCGGTCAGCCAGGCTGACTTCGATCTGGCGGAAGCTGCCGTCGCGGGCCTTGTTGGTGGGGTGATAGCCCAGTGTGTAGCGAGTCTTCAGCCGTTCGACCACCGCCCGCAGTGCTGCCGAGACCGAACCCAGGCGGTCAACGTCCAGGATTTCGCCCCCGGTTTCGCGGGTAATCTTGTCCACGCTGCCGAAGCCACCGAGCCAAGTGGGCAGCCGAAGGGTCAGAGGAGTCTCTTCGCCGGGGGTCTTGATGCTGTAGATGACGGTATCGGCCTCCAAGGCATTGCGGATGACCTGGCTCTGGTTGACCCGCGGGCGCACGGTGGCGCGGTTGTCGGAGACGAGGATGATGGCGCGGCGGCGCTCGGGCGCGGCACCCAGCAAGTAGTTGGTGGCTTCCCAGAGCGCCTCGAGGATGTTCGTGCCGCCTTCGCCACGCAGCCGCTCGATCCGCCGGGCCACACGCTGGCGATCCGTGGTGAGCGGCACGAGGAGGTCAACTTGGTCGGTGAAGGCAAACAGGGCCACCTGGTCTCCTCGCTTGAGTTGGGAGAGCGCTTCGAGCGCGGCGCGGCGGAGTTCGCGGATGTAGGGGGCCACGCTGCCGCTCGTGTCCACGACCAGGGCTACGGCTAGCGGCAGCTCGTCCCGGCTGAAGTGGCGGATGGTCTGTTCAACTCCGTCTTCAAACAAGCGAAAGTCTTCCTTCGTCAACTGGGCGAGCCGGGTGCTTGTAGTCGTGCCGTGCGGCTCGCGCACGTGCGCTTCGACTAGGACGAGTTGCACGTTCACCCGCATCCGGTAGGCCCCTGGATCGCCCAGCGTGGGGTCTTCGGCTGGGTCGGCTGGCGGTGCGGGTGGCGGCAGCGGGGTGCGGTTATGAGCGATTTCGGTTTCTTCCTTCGCCTCTTCAACCGATTCGGTGCCGGTCTCTTCAGCTGGTTCTTCGAGCTCCTCGGATTCGTCGGGCTGGCTGTCAGCGTAGAGGTCCGCTGGCTGGGGCGTCCGTACGGGGAGAGCTCGGGCGCGCTGGACGGCGGTGCGGGAGAGCGCGAGTTCGCGCACGAGTTCGATCTCCATGCGCGTGCCGGCGGCCAATTCCAGGTCGGG
>JACQTG010000136.1 GCA_016210895.1 Acidobacteriota bacterium | reverse complement strand
GCTGAGCCCGCTCGCCGGCTTGGGGGCGGATAGTGACAGTTTGCATCCGCCCTTCAGCGGCAAGCGCGCGCTTGCCCACGTCCGCGCCCTCGTGGGCTTCGGACCGCGCCCGCCGGGTTCTGAGGGGATTCAAAAAGCCCGAGATTACATCGGGAAACAGATGCGTCGCTCCTACATCGACGTCGAGGAGGTCTCCTTCGTCGCTCAGACACCGTATAGCTCGGTGTTGATGACCAACCTGGTGACCAAAATCCCGGGCAAGAGCACGGACATCGTCGTGCTGGCGGGGCACTACGACACCCTGGACACGCGGAAGGTCCCGAATTTCGTCGGCGCCAACGACGGCGGCTCGAGCGCCGGGCTGCTGCTCGAGCTTGCCCGCGTGCTCGCCGAGCGCCGGAACGAGCTGACCATTTGGCTGGTGTTCTTTGACGGCGAGGAGGCGATCCGGGAATGGAGCGTGCGCGACGGCCTCTACGGCTCCCGCTATCTTGCCTTCCGCTGGAAACGCGACGGCATCCTCCCCCGCATCCGCGCCTTCATTCTCCTCGATATGGTCGGCGACCGCGACCTCCTCATCCGGCGTGACCTCAACTCCACGCCCTGGCTGACCGACCTGGTGTGGCAGGCGGCCCGCGACCTCGGCCACACCGCCCACTTCTCCGACCAAATCCTGACACTCGATGACGACCACACCCCATTCGTGCGCGCCGGCGTCCCAGCGGTGGACTTGATCGATTTTGACTACGGGCCAGGCAACCGCTACTGGCACACGAAGGAAGACACCCCCGACAAGCTCAGCGCCCGCAGCCTGCAGGTCGTGGGGGAGGTAGTTCTGGAAACCGTGCGCCGCCTGGAGCAGCGGCAGTAACAGCCGCGAGGATCCTGTGGGCTTTCCTCCTCGCGGCAGCTGCGTCTAGAGATTTCGGGTCAGCAAGTCTGACCCCGGAGGGTAAAAGGATGTTCCCAGTTCCGGCGGTATTCAGCCTCGCGCTCGCTCTGCTGCTGGGTTCATCGGGGGTGGCGGATTCAGCACCTGACGCATCGCCTTCCTATCCCCGGCTGGCGGCGGGCTTCGAGCCTCTCCGCAGTGCCTTCAATGGCGACGCGGGCAGGGTTCGTCTGCTGCTCTTGCTCGACCCGACTTGACCTGTCTGTGTTCGGGGGGTCTCCGAAGTCAAACAGCATGTTCTCGAGCAAATCACCAGCCCCAACCTAAGAGTCTACGTGGTTTGGCTGCCGGCGATCAGTCGCATGGACGCCGAGGAACTTGAGCGGCAAGCACGGCGCGTGGCCCAGCGCATCGCGGACAGACGCGTGAGCCATTTTCTGGACGTCGACGCCGCCCTAGGAGAGCTCTACCCGGAAATAATCAACTTACCCCGTGGAGACTTGGCCTGGGACGTTTACCTCGTTTTTGGTCGGGAGGCTCGCTGGGAGGAAAGCCTTCCCCATCCTGATTACTGGATGCACCAGCTCGCGCGCCCTTCGGACACTTACCTGGAGGGCGAAAAGTTGGCTCGGGTCGTCATGGATCTTCTTGGCAAACACGGGCAGGAATGAGAGCCGGGCGGGCAGGATCAGTCTGGGACGAATGTAACGGGCTGTTCGTGGGTGAGGCGAGAGTGTTTGGCCCACTGCGCGTCGTCCCGCATGGGAAAATCCTTCCGGTAGTGGCTGCCGCGGCTCTCCTCGCGGGCGAGCGCGGATTCGGTGATGAACCGTGCAACTGTGAGCAGGTTGGCCAGCTCGCAGGTGCAGCGGCTAGGCTCGGCGCTGAGTCGGGGCTGTAGTGTTGAGAGACACTCCTGGGCGGCCGCAAGCTCTTGGCCAGTCCGCACGATTCCGACCTGTTTCCACATTGTTGACTGAATCTTCCGCTGGAGTTTGGCGGTTTCGTTTGCGGCAGAACTGGCCGGGGGCGCTTTGCCATTGTTGGTCGCTGTGGCTAGTGCTGCGGGGCCCGGGTCGGGGGTCGTGCGTGCGCGCCGCCGGGCGGGCTTTGCTTCCCGCATCGCCTGTCCCGCACGCGCGCCGAACACCAAGCCCTCGAGCAAAGAGTTACTCGCCAAGCGATTCGCGCCGTGCACGCCGGTGGCGGCCACTTCGCCGGCGGCAAACAACCCCGCTAGGTTCGTCCGGCCCCAGAGATCCGTGACCACGCCGCCCATGGCGTAGTGCGCCGCCGGCCTCACCGGGATCAAATCGCTCGCGATGTCCAGGTTGTACTGCGAGCAGACCTGATAGATGCGCGGAAAGCGACGCCGCACGAAGTCTGCGTCAAGCTCGGTCAAGTCAAGGTAGACGAAGTCGCTGCCGGTGCGCTGCATCTCGGTTTGGATGGCGCGGCTGACGACATCGCGTGGGGCGAGTTCGGCAGCTTCGTGGTAGTGGGCCATGAACCGCTCCAGGTGCACGTTCACGAGCTTCGCGCCCTCGCCGCGCAAGGCCTCGGTGAGCAGGAAGCGGGGTGCACCTTTGGCATAGAGCGCGGTGGGATGAAACTGCACGAATTCCAGGTCACCGAGCACGGCACCGGCGCGGTAGGCGATGGCCACGCCGTCGCCGGTGGCCACGGCAGGGTTGGTGGTTTCGGCATAGACCTGTCCCAGGCCGCCCGTGGCCAGCAACACGGCTGGGACTTCGAGCACCTGGACACACTTTTTTTCTTCATCCAGGTAGCGGACACCGCACACCTGGCCGTCGTCGAGCAGCAGGTCGATGGTGAAAAAGTTGGAGCGGAACTGGATGCGACCGAGCGCCCCAGCGCGGGCAAATAAAGCGCGGCCAATCTCTTGTCCGGTGGAGTCTCCCTGGGCGTGCAGCACGCGGGAGCGACTGTGGGCCCCCTCGCGGGTAAAGTCGAGCTTGGTGCCTTCGCGGTCGAAGCGCGTGCCCCAGTCAATTAGCTCTTGAATCCGCGGCGGGCCCTCCTCGACCAGCACCTTGACCGCCTTCTCCACGCAGAGCCCATCACCGGCCTTGAGGGTGTCCTCGTAGTGGAGGCCGATTCGGTCTTCGTCGCTCAGCGCCGCGGCAATCCCGCCCTGCGCGTACTGCGTGGCCGACTCCGTGAGTTCCGCCTTGCTGACCACGAGCACCTGTCCGGCGGTGGCCAGTTCGATGGCGGCGCGCAAGCCGGCAATGCCGGAGCCGATGACGAGAAAGTCAACGCGCCTGAGAGCCCGACTTCGAGTGCGACCTGCGACCAATGCTCACCCGGGAGGCGCTAATAGTCTAGAGGTTGGAACTCCCGCAATGCAACCCCGAGCGGCGAGGTTCCGGTAGCCGTGGCACGATGGTGTAAACTACCCTGCCATGCCGTCCCTACGTGACGCGATTCAGGTACGGGCGGCCAGCCGTCGCTACCCGGTATACGTGGGGTATGGGTTGCTCGGTCGCAGCGCGGCCTGGCTGCCAGGGGCACGAGTCTCTCGCCTCTATGTCATCAGCTCCCCACGGGTGAAAGGCTTGTGGGGCGAGAGGTTTCGGCAGGAGCTGGCGCGCCGGGGAATGCATCCCGCTTGGCTGCTGATGAAGGAGGGGGAGGAGCAAAAATCTCTGGCAACCGTAGAGCGACTTGCGCGCGCGCTGGTTCGGCGCGGCGCCGACCGCACGGCGGTGCTGGTGGCGCTGGGCGGTGGCGTGGTGGGCGACGTGGTGGGATATCTGGCAGCGAGCTTTATGCGCGGCGTTGACTACATCCAGGTACCCACGACGCTCTTGGCGCAGATTGACAGCGCCATCGGCGGCAAGACCGGCGTCAACCTGCCGGAGGGAAAGAACCTCCTCGGGGCCTTCCACCATCCGGCGATGGTCTGCGTGGATCTGGAAACACTGGGCAGCCTGCCTCGGCGCGAGTTCAACGCCGGGCTCTACGAGCTGATCAAGTACGCCGTTATCGGCGATCCCGCATTGTTTCGCTTTTTGGAGCAGCGGCTGGCCTCTGTCCAGGCGCAGGAGCCGCAGGCGCTGGCCCACGTTGTTGCGCGCGGCATTCGCCAGAAGGCCCGCGTCGTGGGGCGGGACGAGCGGGAGCATAACCAACGACGGATTTTGAACCTTGGCCACACCTTCGGCCACGCGCTCGAGGCACTCGCCGGCTACCGCCACCTGCGCCATGGTGAGGCTGTCGGTTGGGGGATGCTGATGGCTACACGCCTCGCCGAGCGCCTCGGGCGCATCCGGTCTGATGAGGCCGGACGGATTGCAGGCTTGGTCGGTTCGGTAGGTGACCTCCCGCCGCTGCCACGGGTTCGACCGCACCGTGTGTTGGCGCAACTCTACGCCGATAAAAAGCGCCGGGGTGACACCCTGTTCTTTGTTCTGCCCGAGCGTGTCGGCCGGGTGCGGGTGACCTGTGACGTCCCGCGCAGGGCGCTCCTGCGCACGCTGGAAGAGTTTCTCACCCATTCCCGCCGATGAAAGTTTCCGCGCCCATGCCACTGCCTGGCACACGGCCCGAGGGAGTTGCGAGCGAGGCCGAAGCCGCCGATTACGTGCGGCGGATGTTCGGCCGCATCGTACCGCGCTATGACTTTCTGAACCACTTGCTCTCTCTTGGCCTCGACCGCCGCTGGCGCCGCGGCACGGCACAGGCAGTCAAAGGAAAACTGTTGCCTGGCGACAGCCGCGCGATTGACCTCTGCTGCGGCACAGGTGATTTGGCGCTGGAGTTGGCGCGCGTGTCGCCGGGACAGGTGATAGGGAGCGATTTCTGCCAGCCAATGCTGGCGCGTGCGCAGGTGAAAGCATGCGGCAGCCGGCTGCGCGTCCCGCTGGTGGCGGCCGACACGCTGGCGCTGCCATTCGCGGATGCGAGCTTTACCGTTGCCACCGCCGCCTTCGGCTTCCGCAACTTGGCGAACTACAAGCAAGGGCTGGCGGAGATTCGGCGCATACTCAAGCCCGGCGGTCTGATTGCCATTCTGGAGTTTGCCTTGCCGGAACGCGGCGTATTTCGTCACCTCTACGGTTTTTATTTTCGTCACGTGCTGCCCTGGGTGGGGAACTGCTTCTCGGGGGTGGAGGGCCCGTATGACTACTTGCGCGAGTCGGTGGAGAAGTTTCCCACCTGCGAGGAATTCGCCGACTGGATGCGCGCCGCCGGCTTTGTCGAGGTGCGCTACCAGCGCTGGTCAGAAGGCGCAGTTGCCCTCCACTTGGGCATGAACCCCTTGACCTAGTCAGGTAGGGTTGCGCTGGAGAGAGCTTACGGGCGGGCCCAACCGGGATTGCCACCCGCACGGCGCAGCTCGTTTTCGAGGTTGGCGAGCTCCTGCTGGTAGCGGGCGATTTCGGCCTGCTTGGCCTCGATCTTCTGCTGCAACTCGTTCAGCCTGCCGCCCGCCTGCTGGCCCAGATACTGCTGGCGCATGGCCTCGTTGGGATCCTGGCTGTACTGTACTCGTTCTAACTGCAGTTCGCGCTGGAGCAAATCGAGTTCTTTTTCCGCCAGTGCGATCTTATTGCGGACTTCAGCAAACTTCGCCCGCCAGTATTCTTCGCCCTTTTCTTCCTCGGGGGCGGTCGGACCCGCAGCCGGAGCTGTCGGCGCCGCTTCACCGGTGGCGGGGGCTTCGGCTGTTTCCTTTTCGCCTGCCGAGGCCGGCGTGGGTGCTGCACCTTCCCGGCCAACGACGGAGATGCGGCCGCGGCCGATCCGGGCCAGGTCATCGTTTGTATAAACTTTTTCCGGCTCGCCCTTGGGCTTCTTGCTGCGCAGCTTACGCGCGAGTTCGCCCAACGATTCTTCCTGCGGCGGGGATTGGGACTGGGCGAGTGCCATGCCGCCCGAAAGCAGCAGGCTGACCATAAGAACCAAGACTTTCTTCATCGCGTCCACCTCATTGAGGGCGTCCCCCTCCTGGCGCCGCTATTGACCAGCTTACGCTTCCTGGGATGCGAAATCAATGGGAGGAGCGGCCTACCCGACGAACTGAACGGTGAGCAAGCCGAGATACCAACGCAGCAGGGCCGGCCCCCAAAATACCGCCGCTAGGCTGGCCAACCCGAGAAAACTGCCGAAGGGGAGTTCGTAGCGGGCGTCCTTCCCTCGCAGCAGCATATAGCCGCCACCCAGGAGAATTCCGAGCACGCAGGCCAGCAGGACCGCCACCAGGGTCAGCTTCAACCCGAAATAGACGCCGAGCAACCCGACCATCTTGACGTCGCCAAAGCCGAGACCTTCGACTTTGCGCACGCGGTAGAAAGCCGCTCCCACGCCGTAAAGCACTCCCGCCCAGACGGCCCCGCCAAGCAGTGCGTCGCCCAGGGAGAGCAGTCGCCACGGGAACTCGACAACGAGAAGGCGCGCGAGCCTCTCGGTTGTGCCGTCTCCGACCGGAACCCAGAGCGCCAGCAGTAGGCCGGCGATGAGCACGGGATAGGTGAGGCGGTCAGGAAGAATGCGGTCGCGCAGGTCGGTGACAATCAGCACCAGCAGCGCCAAGGCGAGCACGGCATACTTGAGCGCCAGCGGAGAAAAGCCGTAGCCGCTGTACAGGGCGAGGAGAAGCGTTGCCGTTGCGAGTTCAACTACCGGATAGAACCAGGCAATGTGTGCGTGACAGTGCCGGCAGCGACCCTGCAGGAGCAGATAGCTGATGAGCGGGATGTTGTCATAGGCAGCAATTGGCGCCTGGCAGTTAGGACAGCGGGAGCGCGGCCGCACGACGGATTCGCCCCGCGGCAAGCGATGGATACAGACGTTGAGGAAGCTCCCCACCGTCAGCCCGAACAGAAAAAGGAGAATCGAAATCATGCCGTGCTCCCGTGAGCTTGCAGGATGCGGCGATACACGGCCAGCGTTTCTTCCACCATGCGGTCGGCGGTGAACCGCTGCGCGACGGTGG
>JACQTG010000118.1 GCA_016210895.1 Acidobacteriota bacterium | reverse complement strand
CCCATGCACCAGCCGATGGAGCCGATGCGGTCGCCACGCACGTCCCGGTGGGAGCGCAGGTAGCTGACCGCGGCTTTAAGGTCGCGCACTGCACGGTCTTCGGGCAGGCCGCGGCTCAACTCATGGGCTTCGTCGCTCTCGCTGGCCACCCGTCCGCGATAGAGGTCCACCGCCAGGGCCACGTAGCCCTGTTCAGCCAGCTTCTTGGCTTCACCTTTGACCTGGTCATTCAGGCCCCACCACTCGTGGATGACGACGATGGCCGGGAAAGGCCCGTCGCCCTCCGGTCGCGCCAGGAATCCCGTCACGGTTTCATTCCCGCTGGCGTAGCGAACCGTTTCGGTCGTAACGGCTGCCTCGGCCGACAGCGCCGCGATGGCCCACAAGGTGACAATCGAAACCAACACTTTCATCTTCATAGACCCCTCCTCGGAATCAGCTTGGATAGCTACGGTCGAGCAATTCCACCACATGGAGAACTTCCTGCCCCGTCTGGTAAAGGCGTGCGCCAGCGCGCAGCTGCAACAGGCAGCCCGGATTGGCTGTGGCGATGATTTGGGCGCGCGTGGCTCGGGCGTGCTCCATCTTCTCGCGCAAGATCTCCGTGGCCACTTCGGGATGGAGCACATTATAGATGCCTGCGCTGCCGCAGCACTGGTCCGCGAGGTTCATCTCCACAAGCTCGAGACCCGGAATGGCCGCCAAAAGCTCCCGCGGGGCCGTGCGGACGCGCTGCGCGTGGAGCAAATGGCAGGAATCCTGGTAGGTTACGCGGGCCGGAACAGACCGCGTGGGTGGCTGCAGGCCAAGCTGCACGAGAAACTCGGTGATGTCCTGCACCTGTGACCGAAAGGCTTCGGCGCGCACGCGCCCCTCACTGTCGTCCGTAAAAAGCTGCGCGTATTCCTTCAGGGTGGAGCCGCAGCCGGCGGCGTTCGTCACCACCGCATCGAAGGGCTCGCGGAGAAACACGTCCAGGTTGGTGCGCGCTAAGCGTCGCGCCATTTCGCGAAGTCCCGCATGCACCTGCAAGGCACCGCAGCAGAGCTGGCCCGCCGGTACGACCACTTCGCAGCCGTTCTTTTGCAGGACGCGCACGGTGGCTTCATTTAGGCGGGCAAAGGCGACATTGGCAATGCACCCGGCGAAGAAAGCCACACGCGCGCGCCGTGCACCTTCCGCAGGAAAAAGCTTTCCTATGTGATCGAAATAAAAACGTTCCTCTACAGACGGGAGGAGTTGTTCGGCCCGCTCCAGCGAACCGAACAGCCGCAGCAGCCGCAGCCGCCGAACGAGCGTTTGCAAGCCGGACCGCTGATAGAAACGCAGGAGGCGGCCGAGGAGAGCGATGCGTTGTGGATGCGGCAAGATGTGGCGGAGCAGCAGAGTACGGCCCAGTCGCTGCAGTAGGGGGCGGCGATAGTTCTGCTCAATCTGGCCGCGGGCCGCCTCGACCAGCTTGCCGTACTCGACTCCCGAGGGGCAGGCCGTCTCGCAGGCGCGACAGTCGAGACACAGGTCAATGTGGCGGACAAACGAATCAGCGAGTTCAAGCCGACCTTGGTCCACCAGGATCATCTGGTGGATGCGACCGCGGGGTGAGTCCATTTCGACGCCCAGTAGGCGGTAGGTGGGACAGGCGTTCAGGCAGAGCCCGCAATGGACGCACTTCGAATAGTCCTCCCACTGCGGGCGTTCCGGTCCAGCGTAGGCACTGGACCCGGCAGGGTGCGGCTGTGTGACTACCTCAGAGGGGGCGGCCACTAGAGTCCACCGAGGAAACGTCCAGGATTCAAAACCCGGTCAGGATCAAACTCTGCCTTGAGCTTCTGCATGAGATTGGAATCGTCTCGTGTCGCACCCCAGACGTTGACCAGGCGCTTGACGGCGGTTGGCGCCCACTCCAGTGTGACACGGCCGCCCAGGCTCGTTCCCTGCTGCATCATCTCGGTCGCCGCCTGTCGGACACGTTCAACATTCTCTTTGTCCGCTGATTCGGCCAGCAATGCGAAATAAATAATCCCCGAGCCGGCGCGGGCGCAGGTGGCGGTCGGGAGGTGGTGTCGGTTCGCAATCTCGCCAGCCTGAGTCAGGAAAGACTCCATTTGAGTTAGAGGGAGGCTGGCTTTGACGACCGTGGCGCCGGGACTTGCTTTGCGCGCGCGACGCCCGGAATCGCAAATCCCGGCCCAGAGAGTTTGCGCGTCAGCCTCTCGGAGTTGCGCGAACTCTCTTGCTCCCGCCTGCACAGCGCGCTGGCTAAGTTCGCGCTCATATCGGCTGAGCACCGTGGCTGGTCCGCCGGCTTCGACGAGGAGCCACCAGCGAGCTTTGGGCAGCGTTTCCGAGATCCGAGTCAGCTTGGCCGCCGATTCGTCAATGAGTTCGATGGCCAGCGGCGGCAAGGGCGAGTGGACAATCGCCGACCGCAGCGCCAGAGTTCCAGTTAAGTTGTTGAAGCCGGCCACCCAGGTGGCGCGCTGTTCGGGGCGCGGGAAGGCCTTGAAGTTCACATCCACAATGATGCCGAGCGTGCCGAGCGAGCCGATGAGCAGCTTGCTCAGGTCATAGCCGGCCACGTTCTTCACCACGCGTCCCCCCGTGCGCACCAGTTTGCCGGTTCCCGTGACAAATCGGAGCCCGAGGACGAAATCGCGCCAGCTCCCGTAAGCATAGCGCCAGGGTCCCGACAAGTTTGTCGCCAGCAGGCCGCCGATCCGGGCCTCAGCGGCAGCGGGTGGATTGACCGGCAGAAACTGGTTGTGTTGGCCCAGTGCGGCCTGCACGCGCTCGAGCGACATCCCGGTTCCGACGCCGATGGTCAGGTCACCGGGATCGTGATGCAGCACGGAGTTGAGCCGGGCGAGCGAGAGGGCGACGTCAATGCGTTCTGGAATCCCACCCAGGCCCAACAAGCACCCACTGCCAACCGGCAGCAGGGCGGCGCGCTCGGCCCGTGCCCAGCGAACGATTTCACCGATCTGTTCGGGGCTGTCTGGCTCGACGACGGTCGTGGGTACGACCCCATCCACGGCGTAGGGCTCACACTGTACCGAGTCGCTTACGACGTGCTGACTGCCACAGATGTGGGAAAGTTTCTCAACTGAGGTGGCAAGCAAGGACATGGGAAGCGATCCGCTAGGACGCCGCCGAGACCACGGGCAGCGGCTGCACGCGGATTTCACCGCAAGTCTTGCCGGTCGGGAAAAGTTTGGCTGGGTTCAGCCGTCCGTCCGGGTTGAAAACGCGTTTGACGGCTGCCATGGCCTCCAGGTCATCTTCGGAAAAGAGCAGCGGCATCATCTGGTTCTTTTCCATGCCCACGCCGTGCTCGCCAGTGATGGAGCCGCCCAGCTCGATACAGGTGCGCATAATCTCGGTGGCCACGGCAGCGGCGCGCTCAAACTGCGCGCGATCGCGCGCGTCGAACAGGATGACCGGGTGCAGATTGCCATCACCCGCGTGGAAGACGTTGCCGACCTTCATACTGTGGCGCTCGCCGATGGCCGCCACGGTGCGGAGCATGGCCGGGAGCTTGGTGCGCGGAATCACTCCGTCCTGCGCGTAGTAGCTCGGCGCCAAGCGCCCAAGCGCGCCAAAGGCGTTCTTGCGTCCTTGCCACAGCTTTTCCCGCTCCGCGTTCGTTCGCGCCCGTCTGACCTCGCGCGGGGCATGGGTCCGGCAGACGGCTTCCACTTGCTCGGCCTGCGCTTCGACGGCTTCCCGCAGGCCTTCGACTTCGATGAGCAACACAGCGGCGGCGTCGAGCGGATAGCCCGCCTGCGTCGCGGCTTCAACCGCTTGGAGGGTAACACCGTCGAGCATCTCGCAGGCGGCGGGCGTGATACCGCGCGCGGTGATGTCGGCCACGGTTTCGGTGGCATCATCGATGGTTTCAAAGACGGCGAGGAGAGTCTTGACCGCTTCTGGCAAGCGGCACAAACGAACGGCGATCTTGGTGACGAGGGCGAGCGTGCCTTCCGAGCCCACGAGCACGCCGGTCAAGTCGTAGCCGGGCGTGTCGAGCGTCTTGCCACCCACCCAGAGCCGCGTGCCGTCGCCCAGCACGACTTCCAGTCCCAGCACGTGGTTTGTGGTCACGCCATAGGCGAGCGTATGCGGCCCGCCGGCATTCTCGGCCACGTTTCCGCCCAACGTGCAAGCTTTCTGGCTCGAGGGGTCGGGGGCGAAATAGTAGCCTTCAGATTCCACCGCTCGGGTCAAGTCCAGATTGACCACGCCCGGCTCCACCACGGCGCGCAAGTTGTTCAGATCAATCTCGAGAATGCGATTCATCCGGGTGAAGACAACCACCACGCCACCTTGGGGAGCCAGCGCGCCTCCCGAGAGTCCGGTTCCGGCGCCACGGCCAATCAACGGCACACCTACCCGATGGGTCAGCCGTGCGATCTCGACCACCTCATCCGCACTGCGTGGGAAGACCACTGCATCGGGAAGCGCCCGCGCCACCGAGGCGTCGTATTCGTAGAGGAGTAACTCCTCGTGTTTCCAGAGGACGCCCGTTTTGCCAACAATTTTCTGGAGTTCCGTGACGAGCTTGCGGTCGGCCATCGTCCATCGAGGACTCTAACAGCCGCGAAAAAGCCTTGTCAAGGAAGGCACCGGACAGCCGCATGCGATGTGATAGACTGAAAGTAATCTGCGGGGATAAGCGGTGGCATTCAAGGTTCTTGTCGCGCGTCGCTTGCCCGAAGCGGCGATGAGTCTGCTGGCCGGTCGAGCCAAACTGGATGTTCAGGAGGGCGAGCGTCCGCTCAGCAAGTCGGAGCTGATGGCACGCCTGGCCGATAAGCACGCGCTCATCTGCCAACTCACACAAACCGTCGACGCCGCGGTTCTGGCGGCAGCGCCCGAACTGCGTATCGTCGCCAATGTTGCCGTCGGCTGCGACAACATTGACCTGGCCGCAGCCACGCAGCGCCGCATCGCCGTCACCAACACCCCGGGCGTGCTCGATGAAGCCGTGGCCGACTTTACCTGGGCGCTTTTGCTGGCGGCCGCCCGACGCGTGGTGGAAGGCGATGCTCTGGTGCGCAGCGGAACCTGGCGTGGCTGGGACTTGCTGCTTCTCCTGGGGACGGACGTCTACGGCAAGACGCTCGGCCTTTACGGCTTCGGCCGCATCGGGCGCGCGGTGGCGGCCCGCGCGCGGGGCTTTCGCATGCGTACGCTCTATTACGCTCGGCACCGCGCCCCGGCGGAGACCGAGGAGGAGCTGGCCGCCCGTTGGGTCGACCGTGAAACCCTGTTGCGCGAGTCCGATCTTCTTTCTCTGCACGTACCGCTGACGCCGGAGACCCGACACGCCATCGGCGCGCGCGAGCTCGCCCAGATGAAACCCACGGCCATCCTCCTCAATGCCTCGCGCGGGCCGGTGGTGGACGAAGCGGCTCTGGCCGCAGCACTCGCGGCGGGACAAATCGCCGGGGCCGCGCTGGACGTGTTTGAAGAAGAACCTCGGGTGCATCCAAAGCTTCTCGGTTTGAAGAATGTCGTTCTGGCACCGCATCTGGGGAGCGGTTCGGTGGAAACGCGCACGCGCATGGCCGTACTGGCAGCCGAAAATGTGCTCGCCGTACTTGAGGGGAAGCGTCCGCCCAATCTGGTAAACCCTGAAATCTACGTTGGCCAACCGGCCTGAAGTCATCCGCCAGGCCGGAAGTAGGAGGGAAGCGATGCTTTCGCGCAACAACTTGAAGCTCACGCTTGCCGGTGCCAAGGCGATGTTGGCGGCGGCTGAGCAGAAGGCGGCGGCACTCAAGGTGCCGCAGTGCATGGCCATCGTGGACGACGGTGGGCATCTCCTGGCTTTCTTCCGCATGGACGGGGCCAAGATTTCCTCCGTCCAGGTCGCCATCACAAAAGCCATTTCTGCTGCCACACGCTGCAGTGCGACCGGGCCTGTGCCCAGCGCCGAGAATGCAAGCCTGCTGCTGTCGCTGGGCTTGTCGCTGGCCACCGACGGTCGCCTGACGCCGATTCGCGGCGGCTTGCCGGTTGTCGTTGAGGGGCAGGTGGTTGGTGGGGTGGGTGTGAGTGCGGGCACGGAAGACCAGGACGTTGAAGTCGCCCAGGCGGCGCTGGCGGCATTGAAATCCTGATTCACCACGGGGGCTCTGGTGGGGCAGCCCAAACCGCTCAGAGAGTGCGCGCGGGAAATCTTTGCGGCCAGCCTGACCGAACTCGACGTGGGCTGTGCCTTTGCGCGCAAGGTCGTCCGCTGGGACAAGCAGCTCTGGCTGGGCAGTGAGCCGCTCGATCTCGGGAACTACCGGGATATCCTGACCGTCAGCTTTGGCAAAGCGGCCTGGGCGATGACAACCGCCCTGGCGAAAACCCTCGCACCAGATTTTCACACCACCGGCATTGCTGTCTCTAACGCTCCGCCTACCGCAAGTCTTCCCGGCTTCCGCACCTTCATCGCGGGTCATCCCTACCCGAACGCTGAGAGTTTGGCGGCCGCTGAGGCCATCCTGGCGGCGCTGTCGGCCACAACGGAACGCACGCTCGTGTTCTTTCTGATTTCCGGGGGTGGGTCGGCGTTGGTGGAAAAGCCGCTGCCTAGCTTGACGCTCGACGACCTCCAGGCAGTTCATCGCGTGTTGGTGCAGTGCGGCGCGCGCATTGACGAGATGAATGCCATTCGCAAGCATCTGTCGGCGGTGAAGGGTGGCCGCATGGCGGAGGCCGCAAGAAAAGCTGACAGCGTGACCGTTCTGATTTCCGACGTGCCGGAAGGCCAACTAGCTACGATTGCGTCGGGGCCCACGCTGCCCGACCCGAGCACGGTCGAGATGTTCCATGAAGTCGT
>JACQTG010000117.1 GCA_016210895.1 Acidobacteriota bacterium | reverse complement strand
GCCATAAACCTCGCCCGTCAGCCGCAGAGCCTCGGCAAACAAGCGCTCGCGGGCCGCTGCCTCCCGCAGATCCCCTTCACTACAAAGCACTTGGCCCGGGCCCTGGCGGTTCAGCGTCTGGGCAAGTCGCTCGGCCCGCTCGCGGTTGCTGCCGTAGCCGACCACGACCCGGGCGCCCTCGCGCGCCAGCAGCGCGGTCAACGCCGCACCTAGCCCCCCACTGCCCCCTGGCATGAGGATGACCCGCCCGGCCAACGCCCGTTCGGGAAAGTCAAAGTCGAATTTCGCGTGGCGGGCTGCCAGTTCGGGGTTGAAGAATTCAGAAGACATTGCATCCTCCGGGGGACTATCCCACCCGCCCCGCTCTGCGGGGCTACCCACCCAAAAAGAGCCAACCTCAATGTCGAGGCTAAAGCCCCGACCCCCCAAGACCGACCGTGGAAGCGAGGCGGCGCGCGGGGTCAAGAGGTTGCGAGGCCATGGCAGCGGATTGTAGCACGGGGTCCCATACAACCCTTGGCGTATGAGCCGCATACAATAGGAGAGTGGGGAGGGGATCAAATCCACACAGCTTCGCTTGCCTAGGAGGGATGTGCTAGTATAGGGTCACCTGTACGGTTCGGGGAGGGGACCTAATCCGTGGCCAAAGAGGGCAAACAAGGCGGAGGTGTCGCAGCCTCCAGCGGCGACACCGACATCGACCAACTGCTCCGCGCCCGGAGTGAGATTGACGCAGCGCTCCAGCGGCATAAGGCGCAGTTTACCGTCCTGTTTGCCGACGTGGTCGGCTCCACCACCTTTTTCGAGCGCTACGGCGACACCGCCGGCCTGATGATGCTCCAGCAGCACCACGAGCTGGTGCTCCCCGCCATCGAAGAAGAACAGGGCACGGTCATCAAGACCATCGGCGACGCCGTGCTGGCGGTGTTTGGCTCTCCCGTGGCGGCCGTGCGCACGGCCATCAAGATTCAAAAGCGGCTCGATTCCTACAACGAAGACCGACCGCAGGCCGAGCGCATTTACACTCGCGTGGGGCTGAACTTCGGCAGCGGCTTCGTCAAGGCCCGGGACGTTTTCGGCGACGTGGTCAACACCGCCGCTCGCTTCGTCAAGGCCTGTGTCCCGGCGCAAATTCTGATCTCCCGCGGCATCTACGAGGCGGTGCAAAAACACCGCGAACTCAAATGCCGCGCCCTCGGCTCGGCCATCTTCCACGGTAAGAGCGCGGCGGAAGAAATCTACGAAGTCCTCTGGACCACCGAGGCGCGCTACCAGCGCCTGCGGCAGCAACTCGACGCCGGCCCGGGGGCGGCGCGCAGCGTGCTGGGGCGGTACGAAATCTTGGACGAACTGGGCCGCGGCGCCATGGGAGTAGTCTACAAGGCCTACGATCCCACAGTAGGCCGCATGGTGGCGTTGAAGACGGTGCGGCTGGATGCTTCCGGCAGCGAGCGGGAGGAGTTGATCCAGCGCTTGCGCCAGGAAGCGCACGCGGCCGGCCGGCTCGAACACCCGAACATCATCACCGTGTACGACGCCGGCGAAGCCGAAGGCCTGTTCTATCTGGCGATGCAGTTCGTCAAGGGGCGGATCCTCTCGGAGATGATCGGGGAGCGCACGCTCCTGCCGGTCACGCAGATCGTCTTGTTGCTCGAGCAGGTCTGCGACGGCCTGGGCTATGCCCACGAGCGTGGCATCGTCCACCGCGACCTCAAGCCCAGCAACATCATCATCGCCCGCGAAGGCATCGCCAAGATTGTCGACTTCGGCGTGGCCAAAATCGTCGAAGGGGGCGAAACCAAGGCCGGCGTGGTGCTGGGCACGCCCAGCTATATGTCGCCCGAGCAGGCCCAAGGCGGGCGCGTCGACCGCCGCTCCGATATCTTTTCCCTGGGCGCCATCGCCTACGAGTTGCTGACCGGCGAAAAAGCCTTCCCGGGCAACACCCCCACCGCCATCGTGCACAAGATTGTCCACGATGACCCCATCCCGCTGCGCGTCATCGAACCCGGAATTGACCCGGCCGTGGAAGCCATCGTGCGCAAAGCCCTGGCCAAAGACCCGTTCAAGCGCTACCAGAGCTGCCAGGAGCTCGAGGCCGACCTCTACGCCTTCCGCACCGGCAAGGGAAAAACCGTTGAGGCAAGTCACGCGGTGGCCGCACCAAAGGAACCCGCTGCCGCGCCGGCGGTGGTCCCGCCGGCACCTGTGGCTAGGCCTCGAGTCGTCAGCGGCCGACGGCGGCTGGTGGGCGCGCTCGCGGCCCCCGTTCTGTGGGCGGGACTCGCCTACGTCACTTGGCAGCAGGACTTGCTCTCCTATTGGCCCTGGGTGCGGGAGGCGGTCAGTCAGGCAATGGGCGAGACGAGCCCTGCCCCGGGCGGACCCGCAGTCGAAACGCCCTCGTCAGTGGGCACCTCGCTCCCTAATGAGCCCTCCCTCAACGCACCTGTCGGCGCAACCCCGGCGGACTCCGCCACGGGCAGCGGCAGCGGTGCACAGCAGGCGGGTGCAGGGCCAGTGCCGCCAAACTCCCCGACCAAGCCGCAAGCCAATGTGGAGGCAGCCGACAAGCGGCAAGCTGCCTCGAGTGAGGGTCAGGCTGCGGGAGAGAAGTCAGTGGAAGCGACCGCGGAGACGAAAAAGAAAACTTCCACGCGGCGGCGCGCGCCGCGCACCCCGGCGCTGAGCGCCGAACGGCAGGATGAAGTCAATCGCTGGTTTCTCCAGGCGGAGGGGTACGCAGGAAGCGGCCGCTACGATGAGGCGATCTTTGCGCTGGAGCAGCTCCTGCGCATCGATCCCAAAAACCAGCGCGCCCAGCAAGAACTCGAGCGCGTCCGCCAAATGCAGGCACTCCGCGGGCGCGAAGCTCCCTAGCCGGCCAGCCTGAACTCAGTAGCTCTCCCGCGGGCCGACCAGCCAGCCGCCCAACGCCACCAAACGAAACTCCCGTTGCAAGAACTCCAGCGCCTGCTGACGGCGCGGGTCATCGGCGGGGCTGTTGTAGAGGAAGCGGAGGTAGTCTTCCGCGGCCGCCTGGGACTCGCGGCGCGCCGCCTTCTGCTGCGCCTGCTCGAAATCGCGACCGATGAAGGCTTTCAGATAGCTGACGGCCAGCTCGGCCAACCGCTCCTGGACCTTGCGCAGAACACGCCCGCGCATGGTTTCGGCGTCGGGCAGGTTGGGCGGCTGGTTGCGGTGGCCGTGTTTGTCGCCCGCGTTGATGCCGGTGACTTCGACGTCGCGCGCTGGCTCGCGCTCCTCCAGAATCTGCTGCACTTCGCGCACGCCGGTCCGGGTGTGCACCCAGCGGTAGCTGAGCCGCATCTGGGCGGTGCGGGTCACGGTGCGCCGGGTGAACTCATAGGGGCGAATGTCTTCCTGCTCGATGAACGCCGGCTGGGCGTCGAGCGCCTCCTTGGCCTGCTTCAGTTCCGCCTGGGCGCGGGCCAGCGCCTGATCGTCGGCTCGGCGTTCTTGTTCCGAGTACTTCTTCTTGCGACGATTCTGCTCCACCTGCGCGCGCACCTGCTCGAAGCTTTCCACGCTGCGGTCGTAGGTCGCCTTGGCGTCGCGCCAGGCTGGGTTGGGCACCTGGCGAAAACCGGCGGAGTACTCGGATTTCAAGGTCTCGGGCTCCGCCTCATCGCGCACTGAGGCGTGCAGCAACTCGACAATGAACTCGAGCGTCGGCGTCAAGGTGTCGCTCCGGCCCGCCTCGAGGATCTTGACGTGGGGCAGGCTGGACTTTTGGATGGCGGCGCTGACGCCGGCCGAAAGCTCTGCCAGCAGGTACTGGCCGCCGGCCTCGGGGGTGAGGTCGCGGAAGTTCAGCGCCACGCGAATTCCCTGCTCGCGCTCCAGGCGCTCGCGCCAGTCGGAGAGCTGCGTCAGTTCCGCCTTGTTCAGCGCGAAGTGATAGGCCTGCTGGAGGAAGGCAAAGGCGAGCGGGCTAAGTTCGGGGCTCGTGGAGGGGGCCAGGGTCCGGGCCCGCTGGCGGTAGTGGTCAGCGAGGTAGGTGCCCAGGCGGTCGCGCCAGACAGCCAGCTCGGTCGAGGCGTCAAACTCGGCCAGCGACGCCAGCCGCCCGTGCAGCTTGAGCAGCATTTCCTCATCCGCCGGCCCACGAATCGGCGCGTGCAGCTTCTCCACCTTCACCGCTTCGGCGAGCAAGGCGGAGCGGTAGAGCCGCTGGAGCGTGCGGAAACTCTCCTGCAGTTTGGCCTCGCCCGGATAGCGGCGCGCCAGCGGCGCGAGCAGGTCGAAGGCAGTGGCGTAATCGTTGCGGGCGATGGCCTGTTGGACGCGCGCTTGGTCGGCGCGGATTTCCTGCTGGCGCAGGTAGGCGGCGCGCTGCAGCTCGATCTGCTCCCGCAGCGGAGGGATCTCATCGAGCGGCTCGTAGGCAGCCGCGGTGGCGAGCTCTTGCTGGGCGAGGTCGAACTGGTTCTGCGCCAGGCGCGTGCGCGCCTGGGCGAGGTGATGTTGGGCGGCGAGCTGGCGGATGGCCTCGAGTTCGGCCGCCAGTTCTGGGAATTCCTCGCGGAAATGCAAGATGGGGTCGAGCGCCTGCTGGGCGGCGATGAAATCGGCCTGTTCGGCCAACTGCCGCGCCTGGCGCAGGCGGCCGGTCGTCTCGGCTTCGGCCTTCGCCAGCGCCGCTTCGGCCTCGGCCACGGCGGCCGTGTTCAGATTCAGAGCGCGCGCGCGGTCAAACCACTGCCGCGCCTCGCCCAAGTGGGAATAGCCTCGGGTTTTGTCGCGCAACCCCGCCTGGAAGCGCTCCAGAGTGGCGCGCATCTGCCCCAGATAAATATCGGCGAGCGCCTGGCGGGCCGCCGCTGCCTGCGCGCTGGCGGCGAACCGTTCGAGGAAGCCTTCCCAGGCTGCCTGGCTGTTCTGGGTCTCGGCCAGGGCGAAGGCGACGGCGTCCTCTCCGGGACGCGCGGGAAAAAGGTAAACAATCCACCCTTCCTGCAGGCGGGCGGAAAAAGGTCGGCGGTTCGCCACCTCGCGCCCGGAGAGAATCGAACCGCGGCCTACGGCGGCCGGGTCGAGTGAGCCGCGGGGCCAGTTCTTATGAGTGGCGGGCAGGGCCAGGAGCTCGTTGCGCAGGCGGGTGCGCACGCTCAGGCGGCCGTTGGCGACGCGAAAGAAATAGACCTCGGCAAACGGCAGTGAGGCCAGTTTTTCGTACTGGCTCTTGGTCAGGGCGGCGTCCCGGGCCAGCCGGTAGAGAAACTCCTTGCCGTTCAGCCTGACGGCCTCCAGGAGCACCTGCTCCGACGTTCCACTGGCCGTGGGTTGGGCCTGCGGGAGGGAGCGAATCAGCAGGGCATAGTAATCGGGGCCCGCGCGGCCAGTGGCAGCACAGGAAAAAACACAGAGAAGAGCAACGGCGAACCCTAGCTGCCAGCGACGAATCCCAAGGCAGGAGCGAATGAACAACCTGTGTACTCCGAGAAGGGCGACAGGCTTCTATACGATAGACCGCACCTGCCTTCCTCACAAGCCTTTTTCTCCAAGCCCCTGCGTGGACACCCGGGGGGAAGTTCAACGAAGAGAGTGGCAGCCGGAGGAAAAGAGGGGCGACCCGGGCGGGACGCCCCGGCGCGCGCCGTGCCCGAAGCGGGGCGGCTATTTCTTGGGGACGATCGCCAGTTTGCAGGCCTTGGCCACGCGGAACCGTGCGACCGTCTTGGCCGGGATCTTGATCGGTTCGCCGGTTTGCGGGTTGCGGCCCATGCGCGCCTTGCGGTTTGCCTTGACCAGCTTGCCAATCCCGGGGATGACGAACTGGCCATTGTTCCTGGTTTCGCGGATTGCGGTGGACACCAGTTCTTCCAGCAGCGCTGCAACCGTCTTGCGCGGGATTCCCACTTTGTCGGACAGATGCCGGATAGTCTGGGTCTTGGTCATCGGTTTTCCCATCGCCTACGCCTCTCCTTGGAGAATTCGATTTCTCTTCCACGGGCCTGCGGGGCTGGCTAGTAGGGCACAGCCGGGCACGCCTTCGGGTGCGTACTATAGCCGAAGAGTTGCCGGGATGCAAGAACAACCGCTAAAAATGCGGCTTTGGCGCGGGTCGGCTTCAGAGGGCCAACAGGCGGCGGGCAGAGTCGGGCCCGCGTCCGGCCTCCTCGTGCTTGAAGTAGGCGTACACGTCGCTGCCGGCCCCACGCCAGGCGTCGAGCTTTTTCCGCCAGGCGCGCAACTCGGCGTCGCTGTATTCGCTCCGGCGGAGGCGGAGGTAGACAAAGTCGGCCGTCAAGACTTCCGGGGCCGACGTGTCATCGGTTTCGGCCAGGCAGAGCGCGGTCTGGTGGCGGCGCAGGGTTTCGAACACCTCCTCCGTGAACCAGGACGGATCACGGAACTCGACCGCAAAGCGGGCCGCGCGCGGCCGCTGCTGCAGGAATTCGTCCAGGCGCTCCAGGTCGCAGGCGAAGTTGGGCGGCAACTGAAACAGCAACGGCCCCAGGCGCTTCTCCAGCGCCAGCACCGTGGCCGCTTCGAGAAAGCGCCGCAGCAGCGCCTCCACGTTCTCCAGCCGCTGCACGTGGGTGATGCGCTGGTTGGCTTTTAAGGCAAACTGGAAGCCATCGGGCGTCGCCGCCATCCACTCGAGCAGGGTGCGCTCGGCGGGCAGGCGATAAAACGTATAGTTGATCTCCACCGTCCCGAACTGCTGCGCGTAATAGCTCAGCATTTTCGCCGCCGGCAGCTTGGCCGGATAGAAACTTCCCTTCCACTCCGCATAGGCGTAGCCGGACGTGCCGACGTAGAGCCCCGCCATTATGTCTTCCCCGCCAGGCCGAGAGTCTACCGCTCCCTGCCAGCCGCGTCTATGCGCCGGCTGTGGTAGAGTGGATTCCCTCACGGAGGGCGGCTATGAGTCCGGAAGTGATTCCCGAAGATTATTCCCGCCGCACCGAGACCCTGGGCGGCTACCCCGTCGCCATCACCTCCTATCGGCTGGGCTCGACCTATTACGCCAAGGCTGAAATTGACCTGCCCGGTGCCGGCGCGCGCCTCGCGACGGCCAAAAACGCCAGTCGTGCGGCAGCCGAAAAACAGGTGCTGGACACGGCGCGCCGGCTGATTGAGAAGAAAACCGGATAGTGCCCATTGCTTTTCTTGTCGTGCGCAACCAGCAACCGGCTGGCGGTTGACCCCAGCCGCAGTTCCGACTACCATCAGCGAAACCCGCCGCGAAAGCGGGTCGAGAGCCACGAGCCGCCTGCAGCCTATCGCCCCGAAGACAAATGGGACGCCGCCGCGAACAGCGCCTGGTGATCGACCTGCCGGTCAAGGTTTCCGGCTTCGACGCCAACAACAATCCCTTCACCCAGGAATGCCGCACCGTCGACATCAGCCGCTACGGCTGCCGGCTGAGCTGGCTCGCCTGCGTGCGCGGGCCGGGCGACACGGTCGAAGTCCGCTACGGCAAGGAAAGAGCCCGCTTCCGCGTCTGCTGGGTGGGCGAGAAAGGAACGCCGCGGGAGGGGCATATCGGCCTGCGCGTGCTGGAGAACAAGTACATCTGGGGCATAGCCTTGGCGAGCCCGAAAAAAGATGACTACAGGTTGCCGGAGCTGGGCGCTCCCGGAGCGGTGGCGGAACCCTCGACCCCCATCAGTGTAGAAGCGGGCTGGAGCGGGCAAGAGCGCCGGCGTCACCCCCGCTATCGGTGTCCTGGGGAGGTCGAGTTGGCCGACCTCCAGACCCAGGCCACCGTGCGCGGGCGCCTGGGCGACATCAGCCTGGGCGGTTGCTACGTGGATATGATGGGGCCACACCCTGTCGGCACGCGCCTGCGCCTGCGGCTGCACACCTCGGAAGGGAAGATCGAAACGAAGGGCGTGGTGCGCGCCTCCCATCCGCAGATGGGTATGGGCCTGCAATTCACCGAGATGACGCCGGAGAATCGCCAGCACCTGGAAGTCCTGGTGGGGAAACTCAGCCGGCGGTTTGCCGAAGAAGTCTCGGCTCCCGCCGAACCTGACCGCTACGAACTTTCCGCCAGCGCCGTGGCCGAAGGTGCCCAGCCGGCCACCCCGCCGCCACACCCGACCGAAAGCGCGGACAGCCGGCTGCTGGTCGAGACCCTGCTCGAACTGCTCTACGCCAAAGGCATCCTCCAGCGTGACGAATTCGAGCGCGCGCTCGAAAAAGCCCGGGCCACCACTCCGCGGCCGTAAGCTCCCTCAGGGCTCAAGCTCGGCCAGCGAAGCTACGATGCGGCTCGGCTGGTAGGGAAAGCGCTCGACCTCTTCCCGCTGCGTCACCCCGGAGAGCACCAGCACCGTCTCCATCCCGCTCTCCATGCCGGCCACAATGTCGGTGTCCATGCGGTCGCCGACCATCACCGCGTTTTCCGAGTGCTCGTCCAGGCGGCGTAGCGCCGTGCGCATCATCAAGGGATTGGGCTTGCCGACGAAATAAGGCTTGACGCCGCTGGCAGATTCGAGCAAAGCCGCCAGCGCGCCACAGGCGGGGATGGGGCCCGACTCGGTCGGGCCGATGACGTCGGGATTGGTGGCGATCAGACGCGCGCCCGCGCGCACAAGCCGCAGCGCCTGGCTGATGCGAACGAAGTTGTAGCTGCGGCTCTCGCCCACGACTACGTAGTCGGGATCACGTTCGCTGAGCACGTAGCCGACCTCGTGCAGGGCATGCGTCACGCCAGCCTCGCCCAACACAAACGCGGTGCCGCCGGGCTTTTGCCGCTGGAGGAAGGCGGCAGTGGCGAGCGCCGAGGTGTAGAGGCCCTCCTCGGGGATGTCGACACCGGCGTGGCGCAGGCGATGGCGCAGGTCGCCCGGCGTGAACTCGGAACTATTGGTCAAGACCAGAAACTTGTGCCCGCCGCGGCGTAGCTTCTCGATGAAGCGGTCAGCCCCGGGAATCAACTCCTGCCCGCGGACAATTACCCCGTCCATATCCATCAGGTAGCTTTTCTTGGCCACGATTGCCTCCCGGCCGGGTCCCGAAACAGCGAGTCTAGCGAAGCGGGCACGTGCCGACAATGCTGGCCGAACTCAACGGCAAGGATGTTGAAGGCGCTGTGCCGGGGCCGGGTCAGAGGGTTGCGTTTTGGTTGGTCTGGGGTTGCGACCGACCCAGAACTCCGGGTCAGAACTTTCGAGCTCGATTCCAACCTCCAGGCCTCTGTCTGGCGTGAGGTCTCCCAGGCAGACCACTTTTGCCTTGGCGCTGGCGCGCGTCGCCAGGTTCGTCACCTGCAGTTCCATTCCCACGCGCACGCGGTTCTTCAGCACCACCAGCGCCCCGTAGGCATTGACCACTTTGGTGGTGGTGGTCTCGGTGAAGACCTCGCCTTTTTCATCCTCCCAGCGCACCAGGACGGGGATTTCGAGCAGGACGCGCGGGCTGCGGCGCCGGTCGGCGGGCGAGATCTCGTGGACGCCGGTTTCCTGACCGGTGACGACCTCGCCCTTTTCTTCCATCATGACAATGGCCAGCTCGGTCGCCACTGCTTCGTTCTCTGCCGCAAGCTTGCGCAGAGCCGCGAGCGCCGCCGTGCGCAGCGCCCCGCTCTGCTTGGCTACCGATACCAGTGCCTTGATGGCGGCCGGGTCGCGGGTTTCGCCGAGTGCCTGCACCGTCCGGCGTCCTTCCTCAAAATTCAGGGTTGCCAACATTCGGATGAGACTCTCTGCCGGGCTCTCGCCGCGGGCAGCGCCCTTAGCGGGATTCGTCGGCTTCTTCATTCGTTCTGGCTACTTTGGGACTGCAACGAATTGCACCTGGGCGCAGCCCCCCTTATGAACGAGGGTATCGCTGGGATCATCATAGCTCAGGTCGTATGGGAATAGAGTCCAAAGCGATGATTCAGCATGGATCGTGTATTTTCCCAGTGGAACATCAATGTGAAAACTGCCGTCTTGCTCGGTAAGAGTCACATATCTCTTGTTTTCACCACGGATAATAATGTGAACTCCGGGGACAGCTGCACTCAGGTCGGATTGCCTGGCGACGCGCCCGGAAATCTCTCCGTCTGATGCTTTCTGAATTTTTTCTATTTGACGAATGATGTCCTCGGCCTCTGATATCAATGCGGAATTGCCGCAGTTGTCAATCTGTAACTGGTTTTCGAATTCAGTCGCGAATAACAGATATTGGCGGCCCATTTCCAACAGGAATCTGCCGCTGTCGTTTTCCGTGAAGACGCGGATAGTCTTATGAGTGGGGCCGCGAAATGTTTTCTCGACGCGAAGATCGTATAACCACCCCTCCCAGAAGTCACCTGGCGCCGGAACAGTTTGTTGAGCAATAACTGTCCCCACAAAGACAGCGTCGCTCTTGAAAAATTCGGCACAGACTCTTGGATGAGGCTGAGGGCACGCCGCGAATGCTGGGGCGGTAAACAGGGCGACACTGAGGGACAGAGTCCACCGAAGGCTCATACAAAGGTTGGCTCCCCAGGCAGGACTCGAACCTGCAACCCTTCGGTTAACAGCCGAATGCTCTACCATTGAGCTACTG
>JACQTG010000121.1 GCA_016210895.1 Acidobacteriota bacterium | reverse complement strand
CTGAACACAAGATGAAGCGGCCCCGAACCTGCGAACGGCTCAAGTGCCTGCTCGATTCGCTCCACCACCGCTTGGATGAAGCGGGAATGGTCGTAAAAGTGCCGAATCACTTTGACCGGGAGATAGTTCTGGGCTCGCCGGGCATACTGCCGGTTCCACTCATTCAGGCTGCTGCCGGTTGTGACCTTCGAGTATTGGGGGTATAGAGGCAGCAGAATGACTTCTGCGCAGGCGTCCAGGTCAAGCGTGCAGATGGCTTCTTCCGTCAGCGGGTGCCAGTAGCGCATCGCCACCACGACCTGTGCATCCATCTCCTTTCGCAGTTCCTCCTCCAGCGCGCGAGCCTGCCGCAGGGTAATCTCCTTGATGGGGGAGCCGCCACCCAGCTCTGCATACGCGTGCCGGACCTTCGCCGCGCGGCGCGCGGCCACCAGCCGCGCCAGCGGCTGGCGAGCTAGGCGGGCAAAGGGGAAGTCAATAATGTCCGGGTCGGAAAACAGGTTGTAGAGGAACGGCTCGACCGCCTCGAGCGAATCCGGCCCCCCCAGCTGGAACAACACCACGCCGATCGTGGTTTTCCCGCCCGAGCCCGGCAAACTCATCGTTCGGTAAACTTCAGTGAGGGAAGTGAGGGAAAGAAGGGAAGAGGAAAATGGTTTCGGGGGCACACGTTCGCAGTTTGCATCCTCATTCCGGAAGCCGCGCAGAATAATATGCGGGGGCGAAGTGGGTCAAGCTGAAACTCGCCGCTGCGCCGCCGGGGTTTCTAGTGCCTGGATGACCGCGTCGCCGAATTCCGTGGTGGTTGCCGTGCCGCCGAGGTCTCGCGTCAGCGTCTTTCCCTGCTGGTAGACATCCGCAAGGCCCCCGCGGATGCGCGTGGCAGCCTCGACCTCGCCCAAGTGCTCGAGCATCAAAGCCGCGGACAGGGTAAGGGCGGTGGGATTGGCCAGATTCTTTCCCGCAATGTCAGGCGCCGTCCCGTGCACAGCCTCAAACACAGCCGCCTCGTCGCCCAGGTTGGCGCCCGGCACCAGCCCGAGCCCGCCCACCAACCCGGCGCAGAGGTCGGAGACGATGTCGCCATAGAGGTTTTCGAGCAGTAGGACGTCAAAGTCCTCCGGGCGCAACACCAACTGCATACAGGTATTGTCTACGATGAGTTCGCTGTAGCCGATGTCGGGGTAGTCCTGCGCGACTTTGCGGATGCAGGTCAAGAACAACCCGTCAGAGAGCTTCATAATGTTGGCCTTGTGGACGGCACAGATTTTCCGGCGCTGGTGGCGGCGGGCGTACTCGAAAGCAAAGCGGGCGATACGCGTGGAGGCCCGCTCGGTGATAATCTTTAGGCTTTCGACCACACCAGGCACCACCACGTGCTCTAGCCCCGAGTAGAGGTCTTCGGTGTTCTCGCGCACGACGACAAGGTCAATGTCTTGAAAGCGACTCCGCACGCCGGCAATGCTCTTGACCGGACGCAGGTTGGCATAGAGGTCTAGCGCGCGACGCAGGGCGACGTTGAGGCTTGGGGGGCCTTCGGCAATCGGCGTGGTGATGGGGCCTTTCAGCGCCACGCGGTTGCGCCGAATCGATTCGACCCACTCGCTGTGTAGGTAGTGATCCTCGCGTCGCTCGGGGAGCCGCGGAGCCGCGACTGGCTCCCATTCGATCTTCACCCCGGCTGCCTCGACAATGCGGCAAGCAGCCGCAGCCACCTCCGGCCCGATGCCTTCACCCCGAATCAAAGTGACTCGATGCATAAAAAAACGCCTATGCCTCATTGTAGTGCAAAGCCAGCGGGAGCTGAACAGAAACTTCCTTCACCGTGCTCGACTGGATGGTACACTCGAAGCGATGCGCGTCGATCTTCATCTACACAGCTATTACTCTGATGGCCGAGCCTCGCCGGCCGAAGTCGTCGAGCAAGCGCAAGCCGCTAGCCTGAAGATCATGGCCCTGACCGACCATGACTCCATGGGCGGCGTCGCCGAAGCCCAGGCCGCGGCCGCGCAGGTTGGTATTTTCTTGATTCCAGCGGTCGAGTTCACGGCCACGCTCCACGGCGCGGAGATTCACATCCTGGGCTACTTCCGGAGCCTCCGCAACGAGACCTTGGGCGCGCATCTGCGGGGGATGCAGGCATTTCGCCGCCAGCGTCTGGAGACCGCCGTCGAACGCTTGCGCCAGCGCGGTCTGCGATTGGAAGTTGCTGCCCTTCCCGTGGCGTCATGCTGCGAAAGCCCGACCACGTTCCATCTATCTCAACTGATCGCCAGCCGAGGCTACGCGGCCTCGGCCAGCGCCGCCCGGCGCCGCTACCTGGGTTCGGGGCAGGGAATCGTCCCCTCGTTTGAAGTCACCGCCGAGGAGGTCATAGCGGTGATTCACGCCGCGGATGGGCTGGCTGTTTGGGCACATCCGCCGCGCCCGGAGTTCGAGCGCAGGCTGGCCGAACTGGTTGCCCTGGGGCTCGATGGCGTGGAGGCCTACAACGGCCAGCGCGGCGAGGTCAACGCCAGCGAACTGGCGCAGAAGCACGACTTGGTGGTGACGGGCGGGTCGGATTGGCACGGCAGGGGAGCGATGGGGTTGGAGGTGAAAACGGACTGGCTCGATCGATTTCTCCGCCGGATGGGGCTCGGCCCGGCCCAAGGAGCGAGTAGTTAGTTATCTGCTTTAGAATGGCGTGTTGAGGAGCCGCCTTGACAGTCGGCCCCCTAGTTGCTATAAAGAATACGCGAAAGAGGCGAGCTAGACACCCTAAACGGGCACGAGGCGAAAAAAGAGCGATGCTTACCCTTACCGATACGGCCATCAATAAAGTCAAGGAAATCTTGGCCCAGCAGACCCCCCAGCCGACGGGCTTGCGCGTGGCAGTGGTGGGCGGCGGCTGCTCGGGGTTTTCCTACCAGATGGCCTTTGAAGCCGAAACCTCCCCGATGGACAAGGTGCTGGAGTTCGACGGGCTGAAAGTCTTTATCGATCACACCAGCCTGATGTATCTCGATGGCACCCAGATCGACTACGTCGAATCGCTGCATGGCGCGGGCTTTAAGTTCGAGAATCCCAACGTCAAGAGCACCTGCGGCTGCGGCAGTTCGTTCAGCGTGTAAAGTCCAAAAACGCCGCCAAGGCTTTGCGAGCTTTTGGAGCCAAGCTCCAAAAGCTCATTTCTTTTTGTGGCCATTCCCGCTCTCGTGCTCCTACCAGATTGAATCTGGCCCCGGCGGCGCAGATCGCCGATCCCTCGCTCGGCTGATTGCAAGTTGGCACGGCTGCGCTACACTAGGGTGGCGCTGAGCGGGTAGCGCGGACGCGATGAAGATTGCCCTGGCCCAAGTCAATCCCACCGTGGGCGACTTTGCCGGCAATACCGCTAAACTGCGCGACTTCGCCCGCCAGGCTCAGGCCCGCGGCGCTGACTTGGTTGTCTTTACGGAATTGTGCATCTGCGGCTACCCCCCGCATGACCTGGCGGAGAACCCGAGCTTCCGCCAGCGCAACCGTCAGGAGCTCGAACGACTGGCGCGCGAACTCCCCTTGCCGGCGATTGTGGGCTTTGTGGGCCAGGCCAAAGCGCCCACCGGCAAACAGGCTACGAACCGTGCCGCGCTCGTGGCCCAGGGACGCGTCCTCTTCGAACAGGACAAGATGCTCCTGCCCACCTACGATGTCTTCGACGAAGCGCGCCATTTTGCCCCGGCTGAAAGCCAGCACTTGTTCACCTTCTGCGGCTTGCAGCTCGCACTGACGATTTGCGAGGACGCCTGGAACGACAGGCACTTCTGGGAGCGGCCGCTCTACCCGCGCGATCCGGTCGAGGAGTTGATGAGGCAGGGGAGCAACCTGCTGATCAATATTTCCGCCTCCCCCTTCCATAAGGACAAACGGCCCCACCACTTGGCGATGCTCCAGGCACTGGCGCGGCGCTACCAGGCGCCCGTGGTGATGGTCAATCAGGCGGGGGGAAATGACAGCTTGATCTTCGATGGCTCGAGTGTGGCGATTACCCCCGACGGGCGCGTGGCCGCGCGAGCCGCGTCCTTTGCCGAAGACCTCGTGCTGTTTGACACTGTCACCGGCCAAGGTGACATCCGTCCCCAGCCGGGGGATGAAACCGAGGCGCTCTGGCAGGCACTTGTACTCGGCATTCGTGACTACGTGCGCAAGTGCGGCTTCGAGAAAGTCGTCGTCGGGCTAAGCGGCGGGATTGACTCTTCGCTCGTAGCTATCCTGGCGGTGGCGGCATTGGGGCCAGAGAACGTTCTTGGGGTAGGTATGCCGGGCCCATATTCTTCCCCCGCCAGCCTGACCGATGCGCAGCAACTCGCACGCAACCTCGGCATTCGTTTCCAGGTCATTTCTATCACCGAGGTTTTCGAGCAGTACAAGAAAATGCTGGCCGAGGCCTTCCAGGGCTACGCGGAGGACGAGACCGAAGAAAACCTCCAGGCGCGCATCCGCGGCAACACCCTGATGGCGCTCTCCAACAAGTTCGGCGCGCTCGTTCTGAGCACCGGGAACAAGTCCGAGCTGGCCGTGGGCTACTGCACGCTTTACGGCGACCTGGCTGGCGGCCTGGCGGTCATCTCGGATGTGCCGAAGATGATGGTCTACGCGCTGGCACGCCTGGCCAACCGCGAGCGCCAGTTCATCCCGGCTGCCTGCTTCGCCAAGCCGCCCTCGGCCGAGCTCCGGGCGGACCAGACCGACCAAGACACCCTGCCACCCTATCCCGTACTCGACCAGATCCTCGAGGCTTACATCGAGGAGCTGAAGACTTCCGCCCAGATCGCCACCGACTACCACATCGACCTAGCTGTGGTCCAGGACGTTGTCCGCCGCGTCCACCGGAGCGAATACAAGCGCTACCAGGCACCCCCAGGGCTCAAGGTGACACCGAAGGCGTTTGGCCTGGGTCGCCGACTTCCCATCGCCCAGAGATACGCAGAAGGGAAGTAACCTCCGCCGCATGTGCTTGTTGGCACCGCCGCGTGAAGTTCTGGGCGCTCCTCCAAGTTTACATAATATATCTTATCGGAATACAGTGGTAGGCGCTCAGTCAGCGTCCTACTTCAGGCTGCGAGGCTAAAGGGCGCAAAGGCTTGTTCCCTGCTTCAACGCGGGAGTATGCTTGTCCGTGACTGCGGGTGGGG
>JACQTG010000120.1 GCA_016210895.1 Acidobacteriota bacterium | reverse complement strand
TGTCTCGGCGGCGGCAACGCGGTGGCCCTGGCGGTGGAGCGCTAGAGGCGGGGTTCGGCTTGGACGCAGGCGAGCGTGTCGTGCGAGTCTGGCGGGGGTTGGATTCGCTGCAAGCGCAGTTTTTGCGCGAAACTCTCCTGGCAAACGGGATTGATTGCTACCTCGATCGCGATACCCGTCATCTGGACTTGGGGATGAACGACCTGGGGCTTTGGGTGGCGGCGCCGGACAAGGCCCGCGCGCGCCAGCTTATTGCCGCGTGCGAGGCTGAGATGCGTACCGCACTTGACTCGGGGTCGGCCAGCGAATCGGAGGAATGAAGGAGAGGGCAATGGCGGACGA
Source organism: Acidobacteriota bacterium (assembly GCA_016210895.1). Next base: position 2,195 of record JACQTG010000120.1, on the reverse strand, counting down.
CCGCAAGCGACAGATTGACCTGGCGGTGAGCCAGATTGAGAAACAGTTCGGCAAAGGCTCGATCATGCGCCTGGGGACGAGGGAGGCGCTCGTCGCGGCCGCCGTCATTCCGACCGGTTCGCTCGCGCTCGATGCGGCGCTGGGCGTAGGCGGGATGCCGCGCGGACGCGTGATTGAAATCTTCGGGCCGGAAGCGAGCGGGAAAACCACGCTCGCGCTGCATGTCGTGGCCGAGGCGCAGAAGCGCGGCGGCAACGCAGTCTTCATTGACGCCGAGCACGCCATGGACGCCGGTTACGCGCGCCGGCTGGGGGTGGACACGGACAATCTGCTGGTCTCGCAGCCGGATTACGGTGAGCAGGCACTGGAAATCGCTGAGACGCTGATTCGCTCGGGCGGCGTGGACGTGGTGGTGGTGGACTCGGTGGCGGCACTCGTGCCACGCGCGGAGCTCGAGGGGGAAATGGGTGATGCGCAGATGGGCTTGCAGGCGCGGCTGATGAGCCAGGCGATGCGGAAGCTCTCCGGCATCGTGTCGAAGTCGAAAACCTGTCTGATTTTCATCAACCAGATCCGGGAGAAAATCGGGGTGATGTTCGGCAATCCCGAAACCACACCCGGAGGCCGAGCGCTCAAGTTCTATTCCACGATCCGCGTCGACATCCGGCGCATCGCCTCCATCAAGGAAGCCGATCGGGTCATCGGCAGTCGCACACGGGTCAAAGTGGTCAAGAACAAGATGGCGGCGCCGTTCCGTGACGCCGAGTTCGATATTCTCTACGGCGAAGGCATCTCGAGAGAAGGCGACCTGCTCGACTTGGGAGTGGAGAAGGGCATTCTGGAAAAGAGCGGAGCCTGGTATTCCTTCGACGGCGAGCGCATCGGCCAGGGGCGCGAGCAAGCGCGGCTGTTTATGAAGGAGAATGCCGACGTGCGGGAGAAAATCGAGCTGGCTCTGCGCAAGAAGCTCGACCTGCCCATCCCTGAATCGCTCGGCGAGGTGGCGAGCACCCGCAGCCCCGCGCGCGCCTAGCCGCGGCAGGTCTCTTCAGAAAACGCTTGCTCCCGCCCGAGCCCTCCCCTACAATCGTTTCACTTGCCGCGGCGCCAACCGAAGGAAGCAATCTTGTATCACCTTCGGTGGAGCTTCTTGGGCCATGGGGAGACGTCGCTGGATACCGGTCGTGGTGATCGCGCTGGCGCTGCTCGGCGATGGCTTTTCCTCTGTCCTCGTTCCTTCCTTTAGCCTGGAAGCCGCAGCGGCCCCGCAAAAGAAGAAGAGGAGCACGCGACGGCGTCGGCCGCTCTATCGTGTGCCCAACTATACGAATCCAACCAAGAACGACCAACTCGAGGGCGAAGAGCTGAGCGTGCGCGCCATTGCCGCCGGGGCGCTCGGTCGGTTGAATGGCAGCGTAGTGGTCGTGGATGCGGACACAGGTCGCGTGCTCACGGTGGTGAATCAGAAATTGGCTTTTTCCTCGGGCTTCAAGCCCTGTTCGACGATCAAGATGGCAGTGTCGCTGGGGGCGTTGGCGGAAGGGTTGATCACCGCCGACACGCTGGTGCGCGTCTCCCGCTACAAGTCGATGAACCTGGTCGAGGCACTTGCCTACTCGGACAATCCGTTCTTTGAGAACCTCGGCAAACAGATGGGCTTTGAGAAGGTTTCGGCCTACGCGCGCCTGCTCGGCTTTGGCGAGTTGGCCGGCTACCTAATTGAGGATGAATATCCGGGTTCCTTTCCAACCCGGCCGCCGCGCAACGGCGGCGTGGCGCGGATGTCGAGTTACGGTGAGGAAATCAAAGTGACCCCGCTGCAACTGGCGGCGTTGATGGCGGCTTTTGCCAACGGCGGTCGGCTGCTCTATCTGCAATATCCGGGCAACGGTGAAGAGATGGAGAATTTCACGCCCCGCACGAAGCGCCACCTTCCCATCCAGCGCTGGCTGCCGGAGTTGCGCGCCGGGATGGAGGCGGCCGTGCTCTACGGCACGGCGCGCGTGAGCGCGGAGGCCGAAGAGCGCATCCTGGGCAAGACCGGTACCTGCTCGGACGAAGGTGCCAAGCTGGGCTGGTTTGCCTCCTACGGCGTCCTGCCTACGGGGCAGAAAGTGGCGGTGGTGGTGCTCTTGCGCGGCGGCTCTATCATGATGGGCGGAAAAGCAGCTGAGGTGGCGGCCGAGGTCTACCAC
>JACQTG010000019.1 GCA_016210895.1 Acidobacteriota bacterium | reverse complement strand
GTGATCATGCGCGTTCAGGTACAAGGCAGTGACCCGCAGGCCGCGGCCGGGATCAAATGGCGTGGAATCGCGCTCACCGGGTTTGACGGCAAGCGATGGTATAACCCACCTGAGCCAGGCATTCTCCTCCACCCGGGGCAGGACCTCCGCTTCTATCCCCCGCTGCCTTCCTATCCGCGACGCACGGGTACGCAGACTCTGCGCTACATGGTCCTGCTGGAGCCGATTACGACCGAAGTGCTCTTTGTGGCCGCGCTACCGATGTGGCTCGAAGGAAACTTTCGCACCCTGGGACTTGACTCCACCGACTCGCTCGTCAACCCCCAGCATTCGTTTACGAAGCTACGCTATATGGCCGCTTCGCGCGTGGGCCGGCCGCCAGCGGCTGTGCTCCGGGACATCCAGCCCAATTATCCTCCGGAACTGCGCCGGCGCTATCTGCAGCTTCCGCCGCTTGACCCGCGCATCGGCCAGTTGGCGGAGTCGCTCGTGGCCCCGTTCGACAACGTCTATGACCGGGCCGCTGCGCTCGAACTTCACCTGCGCACGCAATACGGCTACACACTTGATCTCCCGCCCGTGCTCCCCGATGACCCCGTCGCCAGCTTCCTGTTTGAGACCCGGCGCGGCCACTGCGAGTACTTTGCCGCCGCCATGGCGGTGCTCGCGCGCTCGGCGGGCATTCCGGCACGGCTGGTGAACGGCTTTCTGACCGGCGACTACAACGATGTGGGAGAGGACTACATCGTACGCGCCAGCGATGCGCACACCTGGGTAGAAATCTTTTTCCCCGGCGTCGGCTGGGTAGAATTCGACCCTACGCCACCCTCAGCCGAATATCACGCCCGCACGCTCTGGACGCGTCTGGGTGACTACCTGGATGCCTTCGACCTCTGGTGGAGCGAATGGGTGATCAACTACGACTTTGGCCACCAATTGCAACTCGCCCGGCAATTGGAGCGGCGCACCCGTTGGTGGACGATTCAGGCACAGCTGTACTTGCGCAACCTGCGCCGCAGCATCACACGTGACCTGGAGCAAGCTGAAATCCGCATCGTGACCAGCCCTTATCTCGTACCGGCACTCCTCGCCCTGCTGCTTCTGCTGGCCTGGCTGCTCCGTGGCCGCCAGTTCCGCGACTGGCTGCGCTGGGTTTGGACGTTCCGTCGCCCGCGCGGCAAGGGACTTGAGGGGGCTGAGGCTACCCTGGGCTATCAACGACTGCTCAAGCTCCTAGCCCGAAAAGGATTCCGCAAGCATTCGGCCCAAACTCCTCTTGAATTCGCCTCCTGTCTGTCGGCTCAACCGCTCAGCTCGGCGGTGGAGGAGTTCACCGACCTTTACAACCAGGCGCGGTTCGGCCAGCGCGCGGCGGCAAGCGCGCGCCTGCTTGAACTGCTCCGGCGAATCCAAACTTGGAAGCCCGAGCGACGTTCCTAGCCGCTGATGGCTAACCTGACCGACACGCCCACACCGGGAGCGGTGGCTGTAGCCACACTGTTCGGGCTGGGACGAATCCCGCGCATCCGTGGAACGGTGGGTTCGCTCGTGGCCGCTCTCTTGTTTCTCGCCCTTGCGCACCTGCTACCGGGCAAAAGCTTGCTGTTTGCCTATCTGATCTGGCTGGGTGTGCTCTTCCCCGTCTCGGTCTGGACGGCACAGGCGGCGTGTCGCTTCTTCAACAATCCGGATCCGCCGGCGGTTGTCATCGACGAAGTCGTAGGTCAGCATCTGGGACTGTTTCCGCTTGCGCTCGACGGCGCTTTCAAGTGGAAAATGTGGCTGCTCGCAATTATACTTTTTCGCGCATTCGACATCGGCAAACCGTTTCCCTTACGGCGGGCCGAACGGTTGCCACACGGTTGGGGCGTGGTGGCAGATGATCTGCTGGCTGGTGCATACACGGCAGCGTTGTTGGTAGTCTTTCAAGCCTACGCAAGCTGACTGGAATGGCAGGTAAGCTCTCCAAATTGATCGGCGGTGGTTCCCAACCCCGGATCGTGCAGGTACAACCGGCCGCGGCGATTCCCGGCGGCGAAGTCATCATTCGCGGCGCTGGCTTTGCCGCCGACCATCAGCGGCCGCGCGTCCGCTTCGGAGACAGCGAAGGTCCGGTGCTGATTGCCTCAGAGCAGTTCTTGGTGGCCCGCGTCCCGCCTGGGGCCGTGAGCGGGCATATTCGGGTGGAAGCGGGGAACCGCGCCAGTGAGCCGTTTCCGATTGAGATTGGCGTCCAGATTGCCGACAACCTCCACCCTGTGGCCAACCCCGGCGTGGATGCCGAAGGCAACATCTACGTCACTTTCAGCGGCAGCCGCGGCCAGAAGGTTCCCATCTCGATTTACAAGATCGACCGCAACTACAACATTAAACCGTTTGTGACTGGCTTGATGAACGCGACCGGACTCGCCTTTGACCGCAACGGGCTCCTCTATGTGACCAGCCGGCACGAAGGCGTCGTCTACACGGTCACACCGGATGGTCAGCGCAGCGTGTATGCCGAGGGGATGGGCATCGCGACGGGTCTCGCTTTTGATACCCACGGCAACCTCTACGTCGGCGATCGGAGCGGAACCATCTTCAAGATCGCTCCAGACCGCCAGATCTTCGTGTTCACTACCCTTGAGCCCTCCCTGGCCGCCTACCATCTCGC
>JACQTG010000018.1 GCA_016210895.1 Acidobacteriota bacterium | reverse complement strand
CCGCATCCCCACCTGGATTGACAACAGCTACCGGCATGAGAACCGCGCGGATAACCTCGGCAGTCTGCGGCGGCTTCCGGCCTAGCTTCGACGCCCTCGGGTTTCGCCGCCGAAGCGCAAGCCCAAGCGAAAAATTTCCGGGAGACGCCGAATGGTGAAGTGGGCCCTCTGGTGAGGCGGGGTATCGAGGTGGCGGGCGAATTCACCGCCCAGGCGCCGCACGGTCCACATGCCCAACTGGCGCGCGACGCGGATTTCGCTGTCCGGCCGATCCCCAACCACCAGGATGCGGCGGAGATTGGGTTCGTAGCGCAAGACGCCCCGCAGGAATTTGTGCTTGCCGCGACCGCGCAGCAATCCGGTATAGAAGATGGCCTGGAGGTAAGGCAGGCGATGGAGCCCGAGGGCACGCACCTTGGCCCGCTGGATGCGCAGATTCCCAGCGGTGAGAATGAACAGGCGCACGCCCAAGCGGTGGAGACGCCGCAAGGTGTCGAGCGCCGCCGGAAACAGCTGCAAGCAGCCCACGGGGAGGCTGAAGTAGGCGTCACGGCCGATGCGACTCAACCGGCGAGCCCGCGAGCCGGTGATACCAAAGCGCGCACACAGGCGCCGGTCAAGCGTCTCCGGGTCGCGTTCCTGCTGCACCAGCTTGAGGCGCTCGCGCAGCAGGGTGCGAACGGGAATGTCGAGCCCGGCAGCTCGCAGCGCTCGACAGGCACGGCGATGGGCAGGCAGCACACGTTGCCGATAGCAGTCATAGAGCGTGTCATCGAGGTCGAAGACGACCGTTGTAATAGATGGACGCGAGCGAGTCGTCATCGCGGGCACGGTTGCGCCCAGCCCGGAGAAGTGGCAGGCGTTAAAGGCTTTGGTTGCGTCGCGCCGTCACCCGGGCTAGACTCGCGGCCTGCCTGCCGCAGGCAGGCATCCTATCCTGCAAGTCGGGGTGGCGTCCAGAAACTCAGTTTGATTCGCTCGGCGTCACTCAAGGCTCGGCAAAGAACAAGGAGGGCACACTGAGGCGGTTCGCACGCGCCCTGCTGCGGGCTATCGTGAACAGCCTGCGCTTCGGCTGTCTGCTGCAAGCGCAAGGTGTGGCGTTTGCCATGTTCCTGGCCTTCTTCCCCGCCCTGGTGTTTCTGGCCGGAATTTTTGTTGGCTCGGCGCAACTCACGCCGGCGCTGGAGGACATGGTAGAAGGCTTGGAAGTAGTTCTCCCACCGGGGAGCCACCGGGCCGTATTCGCCTCGCTGGCACAACTTTCGGCCAAGCCGGTGCAATTGCTCGTGGTGGGCTTTCTGGGCACGGTGCTGCTCGGCTCCGGGCTGATGATGGCACTGAACCAGGCCTTTGCCGGCATTTACGGTCGGCGAGAAACGCGGTCGGTGGGACGGCGGCAACTGCTGGCGATGGCGATGGTGCTGGTGACGGTGGTGCCGTGGGTGGTGGTCACGCTGCTGATTATGTTTGGCAAGCAGCTCCGCACCTGGCTCCTGCTTGAGCTCGGGGGTGAATTCGGGCCGGCCATCCGGCTTGTCTGGACGGTCGGCTACTTCGCCATCGCTATCGCCACCGCGCTCTTCGTCCTCACTATGCTGTACCACGTGCTCGTGCCCGACCACGAACACCGCTGGCGCGAGGTGCTGCCGGGTGCGGCGGTGGGGATCGGCCTGTGGTGGATTGTGACCAGCGCCTTCGGCTTCTACGTGCGCAAGCTCGCCGTCTACAGCCTGCTCTACGGCGGCTTTGCCGCCACCATTGGCCTGCTGATTTGGATGTACCTGAGCGCGGTGGTGGTTTTGATGGGAGCGCGGTTCAACGCGGAATGGGAAAGGCCAGGGCTGTCGGTCGAAGCCGTTAACGCCGCGGGGGAGGAAGCTCGGGCACTGACACGGTAGCGCCGCGGTCGACCCGCATGATGATACCCATCCCGGCGGGCAACTGTACGTGCTTGCCTTTGAACCAGAGGAAGGCAACACCGGCGCCCACGGCCACGCCGATGGCGGCACCGCCGAGCCCACCGGCCGCGGCACCGGCGCCCGCGCCGCCGGCGATGGAAGCCATCCGCTTGAGCTTGCGTGGCCCGGCCGCCTTCAACTGGCCTTCCTCGCCGATGTTCACGTCCGGCAGCTCGTCGTCGTTGGCGTACTCGTCGGGATCGTAGAGATCCCAGAGGCTGCCGGAAATTTGCACCACGCCACCGCCAGGCACCTCGATGGATTCAAAGGCAATGACCAGCCGCCCGGGACGGCTGGGGAATCTGCGCGGGCGTTGCAGGTCGGCGATGCGGCCGTGCACGCGCGTCCCCACGGGGATGACCTCAAGGCCTTCGAGCATCACCGGCTCGGTCACGCTGCAGATCAGGCGGTCGCCTTCCTGGTTGATCTTCGTGTCGATGCTGGTGTGCAAGGCAAGTTTGATCTCGGTGCCCTCGGGCATGTAGAAGTCGCGGCCCCAGCCTGGCAGGGGAACCAGTGCCACCGCTAGCATCCAGCTGAGGATTTGCTTCCCGCTCATGACCGCACGTTGGCCGCTCCCACTCGCCTTGCCTAACCCTTTATTGTTAGCGCACCTGATGGAGAAAAGCAAACATTCTTGCGCCCGGCCAGTCCATCCTCCGCCCGGCGCTTCCCCGCCGCTCTCTCATAGTGGATGGCTGGCAGACGGGGAAAGATGCCCCGGCTTCTTCCCATTGTACGCGTCGCCGACATTGGGTAGAGTGGGACGGATGAGCGAGATTTACCTGCGCGTCGAGTGCTACGCCGGCCGGCAGGCTGACGAGCGCCCGCAACGTTTCCAGTTGCACGCGCACACCTTTGAGGTCGAAGAGGTGCTCGACCAGTGGTATAGCCCCGACGCCACTTACTTTCGCGTGCGCGCCCATGACGGCAACTTCTACATCCTGCGCCATGCGGAGCCGCAGGATGCCTGGACCCTGGTGTCGTTTCGCCGCCAGGAGGCAAGCCGGGACTAGCATCGTCCACCTTGGGGGAGAGGGATCGGGATGGCCTTGAGAAACCTGGGACGTGGCTTCAACCTGCCGCGGATTCTGGGCATCGAAGTCCGCATCGACTACTCCTGGTTCATCATCTTCGGGCTGCTGCTGTGGACGCTGGCCGCCACCTACTACCCCCAGACCTTTCCCGGCCAGTGGTGGGTGACGTACTGGGGAATGGGGCTGGTGTCGGCCTTGCTCTTGTTCGCCTCGGTGCTGGCGCACGAACTTTCCCACGCCGTTGTGGCGCGCCACTACGGGCTCCCGGTGCCTCGCAT
>JACQTG010000115.1 GCA_016210895.1 Acidobacteriota bacterium | reverse complement strand
TCGTGCAACGCACGCGACAGGGCGGTGCCGAAATCGTTAACCTGCTCAAGACAGGGAGCGCGTTCTACGCGCCTTCGGCGGCGATTGTGGAGATGGTCGAGGCGATTCTGAAGGACAAGCAGAGGATTCTGCCGTGCGCCGCTTATCTGGAAGGTGAGTATGGCATCCGTGGACTGTTCGTGGGTGTGCCGGTCAAGCTGGGCGCGCGCGGCATCGAACAAATCATCGAAATCAAGCTCACCCCGGAGGAAGACGCCGCCCTGAAAAAGTCCGCCGCGGCGGTGAAAGAGCTGGTGGACATCATCAAAGTCTAGCGCCGGCTAACTCTGCTCTAGGGTTCCGCTGGGGCCTCGACGCGCTCGATTGTCACTTTGTGAATGACCACTGGCTGGCGCGGCTTGTCGTTGGCGTCGCGTGGAACCTTGCCGATGGCGTTCACGACGTCCTGGCCCTCTACCACCTGGCCGAAGATGGTGTGCTTGCCGTTCAGCCAGCTCGTGGCGCGGTGGGTGATGAAGAACTGCGCGCCGCCGGTGTTGGGCTGACCGATATTGGCCATCCCCAGCCGACCGGGCCGATCGAACTTCAGGTTGGGCTGAAACTCATCGGGAATCGTGTAGCCGGGTCCGCCGGTGCCGGTGCCAAGTGGGTCGCCGGTCTGAATCATGAAATCCGGAATCACGCGGTGGAAGATGGCCCCATCGAAGTAGGGCTTGTTCTCCATGCGCTGGCCCGTGCGCGGATGCGTCCAAGCTTTCTTGCCGGTTGCCAGCCCGACGAAGTTTTCCACCGTCTTCGGCGTCGCTTGCTCGAAGAGATAGATGACAATCTTTCCCATCGAGGTTTCCAGCGTGGCATAGAGGCCGGGGTCGCGCTCGAGTTCAGGCACGGGTTTCTCCTGTGCGGCCAGTCCGGCCGCAGCAAAGAAGGCAACGGCGAGGGACAGGCAGAGTTGTTTTCGCATAGTAACTCCCAGAAGATGAAATGCGGGAGGTAGCCTAACCGATTCAACTCAGGCTGGCAACCCACGTGCCTGCGTGGCAGCGGGTTTAGGGACGACGTAGACGGGAGGCCACGCGCTCAGCTTCTTCCGTAACCCGCAGGGTGTTTCCGCCAAGGATCTTTTTGATGTCGGCCTCGCTGTAGCCGCGGTCGAGCAACGCCTGGGTCAAGCGTGGCAGATGGCTGGTGTCGTCCATTCCCTCCGGCATCCAGGCGCCGTCGAAGTCCGAGCCCAGTCCAACATGGTCCACTCCAACGAGCTTCACCACGTAGTCAATGTGTTCAAGGATGCGTTCCCAGGAGACGCGCGGCAGTTGGGCTCGCAACTCCCGCTCCGACTCCTCCCTCGCTGCCAGCAGGCCCTTGGGGTTGTCCTTGTATTGTTCCTCCAGGGCACGGTCGCGCGCGCGGAACTCTCCCGCCACGTGGCGGTAGGCATCGGCGAAATTCTGGTCCAGGAAGCCGATGTGGTAGTTGATGTGGATGACACCGCCGTTCTTGGCCAGCGCGCGAATCATGTCGTCGGACATGTTGCGGGACACGTCGCAGAGGGCGCGGGCGGAGGAATGCGAGGCGATGACGGGGGCTTGGGTGACTTCCAGGGTGTCGTAGAAGGCCTTGTCAGAGACGTGCGAGATGTCCACCAGCATCCCCAGCCGGTTCATCTCCCGCACCACGTCTCGGCCAAACTCGGTCAGGCCGTTGTGGCGGGGCTCGTCGGTAGAAGAGTCAGCCCAGTTGTTGTTGAGCGAGTGCGTCAGGGTCATGTAGCGCACGCCCAGGCGGTGGAAATCCCGCAGCAAGTGGAGGTCGTCGGCAATGGGTGTGCCTCCTTCCATACCCATCAGGAGTGCGATCTTGCCTTCCTCGTGAGCCCGGCGGATGTCGGCCGCGGTCGTGGCCAGCATGAGTTCGTTGGGGTGACGTTCGGCCTGCTGGTAGACGGTGTCGATCAACTGCAAAGCACGCTTCGTGGCGGCCTCGCCCTCGTAGCGCCGCATGTCCACGTAGATGGACATAAAGCCGGCGTCCAGGCCACCTGCTTTCATTCGCGGGATATCCGCGTGGCCATGCGTGTCGCGTGCGCCCAGATCGAACTCTTCGTCGAGGAGCCGCTGCGGGGTGTCGATGTGAAGATCAACGACAAGGGCGGCCCGGTGCAACTGCGAGGCTCGGGGAGTGACATCACCCGCAGCCAGCACAGCCAGAGCAAGAGCAAAGGGAAGTAGTGCACTAAGAAGAAATCTGCCACGGGGTCGTGTCACGCTGCACCTCAACGCAGGCAAATGGTGGAGTGAAGGCAGGGCTGTGGGTCCGGTTCACCCCTGCCTGGGTATAGCGTCGTGGGCCGCCTAGTACTTCACCAGAATTGTCTTCTTGTCTGTTTTCACCCAGCCCTCGCCAGCCCACAGCACCACTGCGCCCACGCTAACCGGCCGCCCCTTGACGCGGTACCAATCACCCCGCTGTTCCAGGACCAGCACGGGTTGTCCGGAAGCAATCTCCGTCACAGTGGAGTCGGAACCGCTCGCCGGCTCCGGTTTCCCGCTCTCCGACTCCGGTTTCCCCAAGACGGGGATCTTGGCGATCAGGTCCGGCGTGTCGCAATTCTGCATCACAAACAGCTGGCCTAGCTCGCCTTGCACGCGAAGCTGGCTGCGTTCGGCAGGGGTGGGAATGGCAATCCACGGCTCCGGCGCATTGAAGTACACCCGGTTGTTTGCGTTGTCGACGTGGTAGGCGTTGCAATTGCTCTTAGGTTTGGCTTCCTCCACTGGTTTTTCTTGGCCATATGCGGTTCCGGCTAGACTCAGCAAGAGCGCAGCCAGCACTCCTCCGACATAAGAAAGACCCTGGCTCCCGTTCATACGACTCCTTCTTCGCCCGGGTACGTGCCTCATATCATTCTGGCACGGCAACCCTTTCGGCCCTGTGACCCGAGCGGAATCTCCCCGTTGTCCCGAGTTGAGTCTATTGCGGTCATCAAACCCGATTTTCGGCGGGAAATCAAGGGTGAATTGCAGGGATTGCCAGAAGTAGAACGCTCCTATAGGATAGCCTGCCTGCGCGGAAGAAGGCCGTGCATTCGGAGTGCGCGGTCAGGTTTTCGTACCGGGAGAAGAGCGATGTATCGAGGTGGCGCGGGACACTGGGCCTGGATCCTGCATCGTGTCACAGGCGTCGCGGTTCTGCTCTTCCTTCTGCTCCACATCCTGGACACAGCGTTGATTGTCTTTGGACCGCGGTTATACAACGCTGTGGTCGTGCTCTACCGCCACCCTGCCTTTCGCGTGGGCGAAGTCGGCTTAGCCGCCGCTGTGCTCTATCATGCGTTAAACGGCATACGCATCACGCTGGTGGACTTCTACCCCGAATGGGGCGTCTATCACCGAAAGTTGTTTTACGGAGTCATGGGGTTGTTCCTCTTGCTGATTGTTCCCGGGGCCTATTGGCTGTTGAAACCATTGTTTTGAGGTGCGGGCGTGCCGGAATGGGCAGGTGGAGGACACGAGCGACCAGCAGGTGGATTCGAGCTCTATGCCTGGGTGTTCATGCGGGTATCTGGGGTGCTGTTGCTCGTGCTGGCGCTCGGGCATCTGGTCATCATGCATCTTATCCATGGGGTCGAGGAAATCGACTTTGCCTTCGTTGCCACCCGCTACCGCAACCCGCTCTGGCGGCTCTACGACTGGTTCTTGCTGATGCTAGCCTTGGTCCACGGAATGAACGGTCTCCGTGTCCTCGTGGATGACTACCTGCGCCGCCCCGGGTTGCGCGTCCTGTCCTTGGTGGGTGTCTACTTCTTCACCTTTTTCTTTCTTGCTGTGGGTTCGTATGTGATTCTGGCCTTCACTCCCGGGAGTTAGCTGTGCCTCCAGCGGCTGTCTATCACCAGCACGAGGTCGTCATTGTCGGCGGTGGCGGCGCCGGCCTGATGGCGGCTGTCAACCTGGCTGGCCACGACGTCGCCGTACTGAGCAAGCTCTACCCGACGCGCTCGCATACCGGGACGGCCCAGGGCGGCATCGGCGCGGCGCTCGGCAACACCGAGGAAGACCACTGGGAATGGCACATGTTCGACACGGTCAAGGGGAGCGACTACCTGGCCGACCAGGACGCAGTCGAAATCCTCGCCCGCGAGGCCATCGACACGGTTTACGAGCTTGAGCACTGGGGCCTTCCGTTCAATCGCACGCCGGACGGAAAAATCGACCAGCGGCGGTTCGGCGGCCACACGCGCGAGCACGGCAAGGCGCCGGTCCGCCGCTCCTGCTACGCCGCCGACCGCACCGGCCATATGATTCTGCAGACGCTCTATCAGCAGTGCATCCGCCACAATGTACAGTTCTTCAATGAATACTTTGTGCTCGACCTACTGGCCGACCGCCACCATACGGCCGGTGTGGTGGCGCTGTCGATTGCCGACGGTCAACTGCATGTCTTTCACGCCAAGGCGGTGCTGTTTGCCACCGGAGGCTGCGGGCGCATCTACCAAACCACCTCCAATGCTCAAGCGCTCACCGGCGACGGCATGGCGGTGGTGTTCCGCCGAGGCCTCCCGCTCGAGGACATGGAGTTCTTTCAGTTTCATCCCACCGGCATCTACAAGCTCGGTATCCTGATCACGGAAGGGGCGCGGGGCGAAGGGGGAAAGCTCATCAATGGCCGCCAGGAGCGATTCATGGAGAAATATGCGCCCACGCTGCTCGACCTAGCGCCGCGCGACATCATCTCCCGCGCCATCTACCGCGAATTGCGCCAGGGGCACGGCATCAACGGCAAGTGGTACGTTCACCTGGACATTACCCACCTGGGGCGCGAAGTAATCGAAGTCAAGTTGCCCGACATCACGGACTTCGTCCGAACCTATTTGGGTCTCGACCCGGTGGAGGAGCCCATCCCCGTCCAGCCCACGGCTCACTACGCCATGGGCGGCATTCCCACCGATGTTTGGGGGCGCGTGGTTGTGGATGAAAAGAACACGCCCCTGGCCGGCCTCTACGCCGCGGGTGAGTGCGCCTGCGTCTCCGTGCACGGCGCCAACCGGCTGGGAACCAACTCCCTCGTGGATATTCTGGTTTTTGGGCGGCGCGCCGGGCAAGACATCCGCCGCTTCGTGCGCGAGAACGAGTTTCCCGCGCTCCCCGCGAACCCAGCCGACAATGCCCGCGCACTAACGGCTCGCCTGCAGGAGGGCGGCAATGAACGAGCCGAGAGGGTGGCGGACGTGCGGGAGGAACTCCGCCGCGAGATGATGGACAAGGCCTCTGTCTTCCGCGACCGGGAGAGCGTGACCGAAGTCTACGACCGCGTGCGGGAGTTACAGCAACGCTACCAGCAGGTTCGGACTCAGGACCGCAGCCGGGTGTTCAACACCGACCTGGTGGAAGCCATCGAACTCGGGTTTCTGCTCGACGTGGCCGAAGTGACGACGGCTGCAGCCCTGGCCCGTGAGGAAAGCCGCGGCGCGCATTTCCGCGAGGACTTCCCCCACCGCGACGACGGCAACTGGCTGAAGCATTCGCTCGCTTACCGCACGGCCAGCGGCGTCATCGAACTGAGGTACAAGCCCGTAACCATCACCCGCTTCCAGCCGCAGGAGCGAAAATACTGATGCCAGTGAGCCGACGAACAGGCGAGGCGCAGGCTCGATGAGGGTCAAGCTGCGCGTGAAGCGCTTTGAGGCCGGGCGGGACACCACGCCCTACTGGTCGGAATTCCAGGTCGAAGTTGAGCCCACCGACCGCGTACTCGATGCCCTGCACTCCGCCAAGTGGTACCAGGACGGCACGCTCGCCTTCCGGCGTTCCTGCGAGCACGGCATCTGCGGATCCGACGCCATGCTCATCAACGGCAAGAACCGGCTGGCGTGTAAGACGCTGGTGCGCGACCTGGGCGAGGAAATCACCGTGGAGCCCTTGCGCGGCTTCGCTGTGGTGAAAGACCTGGTTGTGGATATGGACGGCTTTTTCGCCAAACTCCGCGCCATCCAGCCTTATCTGATGGCCCCCGAGCCCGCTCCCAAGACGGAGCGCCGCCAGTCGCCGAGCGAGCGCCAGCGCTACGACGACACCACGAAATGCATCCTGTGCGCGGCCTGCACTACGGCCTGTCCTTCCTTTTGGTCGAATCCGGACTACGTCGGCCCAGCCGCCATCGTCAACGCCCACCGCTTCGTCTTCGACAGCCGGGACGAAGCCACTGCCGAGCGCTTGAGCCTGCTGAGCGCGCGCGAGGGTGTGTGGCGCTGCCGGACAATTTTCAACTGCGTCGATGCTTGCCCGCGCGGGATTGACGTCACGCGTGCGATTGGCGAGATCAAGAAAGCAATTCTGCTAGGCGGAAGGTAGGGCTCAGAGGTGGAGTTGCACGGGTCCCAAAACCAGCGTAATCTTCAGAACCACATGGCTACGCTTGAGGAGCAGAACGAATGGCTGAAGGCTTGAGCGCGCGCGTGAGCCACATAGTCAACAAGGTCCTGAAAAGCGGGAAACACCTCGAGCCGGCCGACTGCGCCCAAATTGCCAGCGCCATTGCAGAGAGCTACAAGGTGACTGCCGGTGAGGTTGCATTGCTGGAGTTGGCGCCGGATGGCAAGCAACTGAACTTTCTGATTCCTGACAAACTGGCCAGGGTGGGGAACATTCCCATGAGCAGCACCAGCGCGCTGGCGGTGCGCACCGTGCGCGAGGGTCGGGCGGAAATGGTTAACAATTTCTCCGCGGTCCGCCATGCCAGTGTGTTTGAGGGCGTCTCGGTCAGCGACAAAGGTGCCGTGCCGATTCAGAAGATTCTGAGCGTGCCCATTATGCTCGAAGGCAAAGCGAGGGGCGTGATTCAGGTGTCGCGCAAAGGGAAGACGCCCGGCGCCGCAGGAGAAAACTTCACCACCAAAGACTTGGAAGAGCTCGTCCGAACCGCCGCTGCCCTCTCCCAGTGCTTCAAGCAGGAATGACCCGAGCGCGCGAGCATTCTCGCCCAGCGCGTCTCTGTAGGCTCGGCCTGTGGGCCAGTGCAGCGCTTGTCGTCTGCCTCCTCGGGGCAATCCCCGCGCAGGCAGATGAGAGCGTTACACTGACAATTCTGGCCACAACCGATGTCCACGGCCACATCTATCCGTATGATTACCTGACCGCACGGGCACGGTCGCGCGGCTTGGCGCAGGTGGCTACGCTGGTCAAGCATCTGCGCGCGAGCCAGCCGAACACGCTGCTCGTCGATTGCGGCGACGCTTTCCAGGGAACGCCCCTTGCCTACGTGGCCGCCCGTATGCACCCGAAGGAACCGAACCCGATCGTGACGGTGATGAACCTGATGGGTTACGACGCCTTGGCGGTCGGCAACCACGAGTTTAACTTTGGGCTGGAGACACTTTGGCGGCTCAAAGAGCAGGCGCGCTTCCCCTGGCTGGCGGCCAACTTGACGGGCTATTATCACGACTCACGCCGAAGTTTTCCGCCTTACGTTATTCGCGACGTTGCCGGTGTCCGCGTGGCTGTGCTGGGAATGGTGACCCCCGCGATTCCCAACTGGGAGGTGCGTGAGCACTACCGTGGCTACCGTTTCCACGATCTGATAAAGACGGCACGCGAATACGTCCCTGAACTCCGTCGGCGCGCTGACGTGGTCTTGTTGATGGTGCACGCCGGGCTCGGGCGCGATCCAGTGACAGCCGAACCCACTCCCGGCCTGCCGGGTGAGGATGCCGTCTGGGAGCTGGCCGAGCAGGTTCAGGGCATTGATGCCATCATTTTCGGGCATTCCCACCAGGAGCTAGCCGGCCTGGACGTTAATGGTGTCCGGCTCGTGCAACCCAAGAACTGGGGGCAATCGGTGGCGGAGTTGCGCCTGACGCTCACGCGTGGTGGCAGCCAGGAGCCGTGGCATGTGGTGGAGAAAGAAAGCCGCCTGATTCCTGTGGACGAGAGCGTTGAGCCCGATGCGGAGATTCTGGAACTCGCCCGCCAGGTGCACCAGGCCGCGGAGCGCTGGCTGAATACCGTCGTGGCGGAGGTGCCAGAGCCGGTCTCGGCTCGCACGGCGCGGTTTGAAGATCATCCACTGGCGGAAGTGGTCGAGCGCACGCAGCTTCACTTCGGCCACGCCGACGTTTCACTGACGGCTGTCTTCTCTCCTTGGGTGGAAATCCCCGCTGGGCCACTCACCGTGCGGCATCTCTACGCTCTCTACCCCTACGAGAACCAGCTCTACACCATCGAGACCACGGGAGCCGCACTGCGCCAGGCGCTCGAGCGTGCGGCCCAGTTCTTCCAGGCCTATCCGGTGGCGCCGGGCCAACCGCTGACCAATCCCCGAATGCTCGGCTACAACTTCGATATTGCCGGCGGGGTGAGCTATGAGATTGACCTGGCCAAGCCGGTCGGGGAGCGCATCGTGAACTTGCAATTCCAGGGTCAACCGCTAGACCCGGCCCGCAAGCTCCGGCTGGCCCTCAACAGCTACCGCTACGCTGGCGGCGGAGGCTACACAATGTTCCGCGGGGCGAAGATTCTCCAGCGCGTAGACCGCGAGATTCGTGACCTGCTGATTGACTACCTGCGGGAACAAGGCACGCTTTCCCCGGCCGTGGACAACAACTGGCGCATCATCCCCCACGCTGCCCGCCAGGCCCTGCTCGATTCGGTGCGCCCCGCCCCTGTTGCCGCTAACCTGCCCTAGAGCGAGCGACTGAGCGTTAGTCGTAGTATTCGGTGCCCAGGTGGGTGATGAGTGTCTCGCCGCGCAGCCAGCGCAGAGTGTTCTTGAGCTTCATCAATTGGATGAAAAGGTCGTGTTCGGGGTAGAGCTTGGGCGCGCACATCGGTGACTTGAAGTAGAAAGAGAGCCATTCCTGGATGCCGCGCAGGCCGGTGCGCTGAGCCAGGTCGAGAAAGAGCACGAGGTCGAGCACAAGTGGCGCGGCCAGGATGGAGTCGCGGCAGAGAAAGTTAATCTTGAGCTGCATCGGATAGCCGAGCCACCCGAAGAGGTCGATGTTGTCCCATCCTTCCTTGTTGTCGCCGCGCGGGGGGTAGTAGTTGATGCGGACTTGGTGGTGGATCTTCCCGTAGAGCTGCGGGTAGAGCTGTGGCTGGAGGATGTAGTCGAGCACGCCGAGCTTTGATACTTCCTTCGTCTTGAACGACATCGGGTCTTCGAGCACCTCGCCGTCGCGGTTGCCGAGGATGTTGGTCGAAAACCATCCATGGAGACCGAGGGCGCGCGACTTCAGTCCCGGCGCCAGGATGGTCTTCAGCAACGTCTGACCGGTCTTGAAGTCCTTACCGGCGATGGGCACGCGGCGCTGGGTTGCAAGCTCCATCAGGGCAGGAATGTCAACGGTGAGGTTCGGCGCGCCGTTGGCGAAGGGCACGCCGGAGGTAATGGCCGCGTAGGCGTAGAGCATCGAGGGGGCGATGGCTTCGTGGTTCTGCTTGAGGCCGCGCTCGAAGGCTTCGACTGTCTGGTGGACTTTCTGGGCTTTCTGATGGGCCTCGGTCGAGCCACACCAGAGCATCACCAGGCGCTTGGCCCCGGACTTGGCCTTGAAGGCGGCGATGTCGTCGCGCAGCGCCTGCGCGAGGTCCCACTTGGTTTTGGCTTTCTTGACGTGCCGGCCCTCGAGCCGCCGCACGTAGTTGGGGTCAAAGGCAGCGGGCATCGGCTTGATGCCGCTCAGGAATGACTTGACTTTCTCTAGGTCGCGGTCTTCGAGCACGCCTGCTTTCTTGGCTGCCTGGTAGGTGTTGTCAGGAAAAACATCCCAGCCGGCAAAAACCAGGTCGTCGAGCTTGGCCAGGGGAACAAAGCTTTTGATTGCAGGGGTGCGGTGCTCGGTGCGCTTGCCGAGCCGGATGGTGCCCATTTGCGTGAGCGAGCCGATCGGCTGGGCGAGGCCGCGGCGAACGAGTTCCACGCCGGCGATGAAGGTGGTGGTTACGGCGCCCATCCCGGGCAGCAAAACGCCCAGCTTGCCTCGGGCGGGCTCAATCCTGGAGGGACGACGCAGCACGCTACACTCCTGCTCTCATGGATGAACCACTGATTTGGGGAACATTTCCCGCACAAGCAAGGCCCTTATGATGGGCAAACGCCTGACCTTTTGCAAGCTGGCGTCAATGGCGTGCGTGGCGTTGCAGGCTCTTGAGCAGCTTGTCGGCTGGCAATGTGTTCAGCACGTCGCTCTTTTCGAGCCAGCCGCGCCGGGCCATCAGCACGCCGTACTTCATAAAGGGCAGATGCGTGGTCGAATGGGAGTCGGTGGAGATGACGATCTTGACCCCGCGTTCCTTGGCCATCCGCAGGTGCACGTCCTTGAGGTCCAGCCGATCCGGGTAAGCATTGCATTCGAGCGCGATGCCGCGCCCGGCCGCCTCGTCCAGCACGCGCTCGAGGTCGTAGGCGAACGGATCGCGTCGCAGCAGCAGTCGTCCGGTCGGGTGCGCCAAGATCATTAGATGTGGGTTCTCGAAGGCACGCATCATCCGGTCGGTCATCGCCGCGGGTTCCAGGCTCATATAGGAGTGGACCGAGGCAACGACGACGTCGAGCTGGGCGAGCACTTCATCATCCAAGTCGAGCCGCCCGTCTTTCAGGATGTCCACCTCCATACCGGCAAGCAGCCGAATGCCGTCCACCCGCAGCTGCGCTTGGTGGATCTTTTTGATTTGCTCCAGCGTGCGCTTTTCATCCAGGCCATTGGCGACGGTGACCGCTTTGGAGTGGTCGGTCAGGGCGATGTATTCGTAGCCGTGCTTCTTCGCCGCCTGGGCCATCTCCTCGATGGAATTCTTGCCGTCGCTGGCCGTGGTGTGCATTTGCAGGTCACCGCGGATGTCGTCGAGTTCAACCAGCTTGGGCAGCTCACCCTTCTCAGCTGCCTCGATCTCGCCCGTGTTCTCCCGCAACTCGGGCTCGATGTAGGCGAGACCGAGTTTTTCGTAAATTTCTTTTTCCGTGCGGCCGGCGACGAAGCGCCCACTCTTGATCGTCTCCAGCGCATATTCAGAGAGTTTCCATCCACGGTCTTTGGCGCGGCCGCGCAGCACGATGTTGTGCTCCTTGTTGCCGGTGAAGTATTGCAGCGCGGCGCCGAACGAGCGCTCCTCCAGGATGCGTACATCCACTTGCATCGCGTTCGCCAGCTTGAAGCTCACCTTGTTTTCCCCCCGGACGAGTTGCTGCTCAATCTTTGGGTACTTGAGGATGTACTCGCTGATCTTTTCGACTTCCTTGGAGATGAGCAGGAGGTCGAGGTCGCCGATGGTCTCTTTGCCGCGACGGAGTGAGCCCGCCGGTGTCACCCTCTGGACTGTCTTGCCGAAGTCTTCGATGTAGACGATGAGTTCCTGAGCGGTGCGGTCGGCTTCGTCGAGATGGAAGCGTCCGGCCTGGCGTTTGTACATCTCAATGCCCTTGAGGATGTTCTGCTCGCTCTTCTCCCCAAAGCCGGCCAGGTCACGCAGCTTCGCGGCGCGGGCGAGTTTTTCCACGTCACCCACGGTGGCCGCCTTGAACTTCCTCCACAGCAGCGCGGTCTTTTTGGGGCCGAGACTGGGCAAGTTGAGGACGTCAAGAAGGGTATGGGGGTATTTTTTCAACAGTCGTTGATGCAGCGAGTACTTGCCGGTTTTGAGGATTTCCTGGATGTGCTCGGCCATGCGCTCGCCGACGCCGGGCAGCTCGGTCAGGGTGTCGGCGCGGGCCAGCTCTTCGACGCGCTCGGAGAGGTTTTCGATGGTTTGGGAAACTTTTTCGTAGCTGCGGTAGCGGCCGATGTCGGCCCCGTCAATCTCCAGCAGGTTGGCCGTCTCCTGCAGAATGCGCGCTACTTCCCGGTTCTCCATCGCAGAACAGCCTATCGGTTTCCAGGTTAGAAAAGTCGAAAATTCATTTCCACGTGCATAAGCACACGGATGGGTTTCCCACTTCGCAAGGCCGGTTTAAGCTGCCATTCAGACACACAGACTACGGACGACTCATCCAGCCCAAATCCAAGTGACTGTGCAAGTCGGATACCTCCCATGCGCCCGCTTTCAGTCACCACGGCAAGTAACTTCACCGTTCCTTGTACATTTGCGTCCCGTGCGTTGCTTGTATAGTAAGGGTCGGGACACGATTCACACTCTGGCGGACGAACATCGACTCCAATGGAGAATATCCCTGGCGCGAGTTCCTGAGCCGGTTTTTTCGCGAGGGCTCCTGCTGCGGGGGGGCACCGGAGGTGCCCACTGGGCCGCAACATTCGTCGGGTCCAGTAGGACAGGGGTCAACATGCGGACAAAAGTTTCCTCCAGCTCAACTTCATGGGGCAGACGAGACTGCCATTTCAGCCGATAGCTTCGTTTTGGG
>JACQTG010000123.1 GCA_016210895.1 Acidobacteriota bacterium | reverse complement strand
GCTTGACGCGGGCCCCCGCTTCGTCGATCAGGTCGACAGCTTTGTCGGGAAGGAAGCGGTCCGCGATATACCGGTTGGAGAGATACACCGATTGGTTCAGCGATTCATCCGTGTAGGTGACGGCATGAAATTTTTCGTAGCGATCCTTGATCCCGAACAGAATCTTGATGGCTTCGGGCTCGGTGGGCGGAGGAACTTTCACGGCCTGGAAGCGCCGTTCGAGCGAGCGGTCCTTCTCGACCGATTTCCGGTACTCGCCCGGTGTCGTGGCGCCAATGCACTGGATTTCGCCGCGCGAGAGCGCCGGCTTGAGGATGTTGGCCGCATCCAGCGAGCCTTCGGCCGAGCCCGCCCCAACTAGGGTGTGCAACTCATCGATGAAAATAATTGCGCTCTGCGCCTCCATCAGCTCCTTCATAATCGTCTTGAGGCGCTCTTCGAATTGGCCGCGGTATTTCGTGCCGGCGACGATGAGCGAGAGGTCAAGTTGCAGGATGCGCTTGTCGGCGAGCTGCGGCGGCACGTCGCCGTCGGTGATGCGCTGGGCCAAGCCTTCCACGATGGCCGTCTTCCCAACGCCCGGCTCACCCATCAGCACCGGGTTGTTCTTCGTCCGCCGGCTGAGAATCTGAATGACGCGCTCGAGCTCGCGCTCGCGCCCAATCAACGGGTCAAGCTGGCCGTCCATGGCCGCTTGCGTCAAGTCGCGGCTGAACTCGCTCAGGAGCGAGGTCTCCTTCGGCCGCGAGGGCGTGATTTTCTCGGCGTGCGAGCGCGCCAACTCCTCGCGCACGGTGGAAAGCCGTAAACCGCGCTCGATCAGAAGCTCGGCGGCAAAGGATTTTTCTTCCCGCAGCAGGCCGAGCAGCAAGTGCTCGGTGCCGATGTGCTTGTGGGCCATCCGCTCGGCCTCTTCCACCGCGTGGCGCAGGACACGCTTGACCTCCTCGCTGAAGGGAACCTCGGCCGAGGTGGAGATGCGCTCGCGGATGGTGGTACGAGCCTCGATCTGCTTGCGGATGGATTCAACCGACCCGTGCGCGCGCAGGAAGCGGTTGGCCAGGGCCTTGTCTTCCCGCAGCAGGCCGAGCAGCAGGTGCTCGGTTTCGATGTACGGGCTGCCGTACTGGCTGGCCTCGTAGCGGGCAAAGAAGATAACGCGCCGACCTTTTTCCGTGTAGCGTTCAAACATAGGTGGCTGACTTCCTCCCCTGCCCTCACACCTGCGGGGTCAGCCGAAACAGCTCCAGCGAGCCGTGTTCGAGCCGCAGGATGCGATCACAACTCCCGGCGAGATTTACATTATGCGTTGCCATTACAGAAGTCAAGCCGTGAGTCCGGTGGAGATTTTTAAGCAGCGCAAAGACGCTCGCGGCCGTAGCCTCATCCAGGTTTCCTGTCGGCTCATCCGCCAGCAGAAGCCGCGGTCGGGTCACCAGCGCGCGCGCCAGGGCCGCTCGCTGCTGCTCGCCAGCGGATAACTCCCCGGCCAGATGGTCCCTCCGGTCTGCCAGCCCCACTTCGGCCAGCAGCGCCTCCGCCTCCGCACGCGCTCGGGCCGTGTTCTCTCCCCGGACGAGCAGCGGCAACATCACGTTTTCGGCCGCGGTGAAGTCGAGCAGCAGGTTAGAGAGCTGCCAGACGAAGCCGACGGAGCGGTTGCGGTAGTCGGCGAGCTCGCCGGCGGACAACTCAGCGAGTGACTTGCCTTCGAACAGGACCGTGCCGGCCGTGGGCCGGTCGAGTGCAGCGAGCAGCTGGAGCAGCGTGGTCTTGCCGGTCCCCGAAGGGCCGACAACGGCGAGCAGCTCGCCCGCGACGACTTCCAACTCCAAGCCATCCAGCACAACCAACTCCCCTGCCGGGCTGGCAAATACTTTGCGCAGCCCATGGGCCTCCAACACGGGCTCTACTCGAGTAGATGCGGCGCTCACGGCTGCGGCTGTCGGAGTTTGGTGGGAGTGATTCGGGGGCTTCGTGGGCTCACTGCGCTGAGAGCACTGTGCCAGTCCATCGCCAGATCCTCTCCCAGGGCGAGTAGGTGGCGATTCTACTCTGACAAAGGCGCGCCAGAAAGCGGAACTTCTGTTGTTGCCTGTGCCAGGGCGCGACGAGCGCGACCAAACGCGGGGAAGCAAGTCGGCGGGAAGGCAAGCTACTCATAGTAACGACCATGCGGTCCGCCGATCTCTTGACAAATGCGAAGCAAAGACCTAGCATCCGGGGAATTCGGGCGCGATAACCGCTAATACGAAACGCATCCCGAACTGAGAGGGGGCGGCGATGCGGGTTCCTGCCCCCCGGCGCAGGAAATCAAGCGCTCGAAGCACGCCCCACCGCCAAACCCTCAGCCTCTTCCTCTCAAGGCTGCCGCAGATACTCCTCTGTGCGTTGGGCGCTGAGCTTCTATGCCTTGTGCTTGTTCCAACAGTTGGTCTGGCACAATTGCCGTCCGCCGCCCTCTCAGAAGGTAGCAGCACAGTTCAGCCGGCCTCTGGCACACCCCTAAGCGCAAAGGACTGGGCGGGTCTCGCCTTGAACCACTGCCAGCAGGAAGAAGAACAATGGAAGAAGAGATTAGAAGATCTGAGGCGGGACCTCAAAACTGCAGCCTTGTCCAACGAACTACAAAGGTTCCCTGACCAGGAGGAAAACGCCCGGAAGAAAAGCTTCGAGGAGCACCGTCGTAACCATTTTGCGCGCCTCAGCACGCTCCTGCTCGGTGAGAAGGCCAGCAGCCTGGCCATTCCTGCCGAGCGCTATCGCCAGGCGGCCCGCCTGCCGCCGCCGCGCGGGAAGAATCCGCTCCGGCGGACACTGGGCTTACTCTTCGGCCAAGCGACCCCGTGCAGCTTGGAAACGCTCGAGAACTCGCTCTTCTCGGCCATCTTCGACCTTCCTCCCGTCTGGGATAGCAATAATGTCGGCGCGAACTTCCACCTCCCCGCCGAAGTCGAGCGCCGCTACCGCGAACGGCGGAAAGAGCTCGGGGCACTCGAGGCAGTGTATCGGGCGCTGCGTCCTGAAAATCCCGAGGCGGCTTTTACCTACGTGGACGCGCTGATGGCCCGCCTGGCGACGGACGGCGCGAACGGCCCCGCCTCCGACCGGCAGCGGCTTGTGCAGAGCTTGCAACAGTACCTGCGCACGATCGCAGAGCCGATTCGCATTCAGACCTACCTGCGCGCCAAGGTGGTGGAACTGGAAGGGGCACTGCGGGCGACGATTCCCGGGCGGGCCACGGCCAAGCTCTTCGCGGCCGCCGAGCGGGAGCTTTACCGGAACGAGACGGCACTCTGGCGGCTGGAGATGACGCCACCGGAGCAGGTGGTGACTCGGCTCGAGCCACTGGTGAATCGGTGGTTTCACCGGCACGCGTTGCCGGCCGTGCAGAAGGCGCTCGCGCGGGATCCTTTTGCTGCCTATTGGTTTTTTGTTCAAACGGGCGGGGTGGCGCGCGGCCCAGTACCGTTTAACGGTTCGCGGGTGCGTGTGGTGCCGGAAACTCTCGCGCTCGACAGCCTCAAGAATCTTTCTCTGCCCGAGGCGCTCGCGCAACTGGCACATAAGCGGATTCCGTCCGCCTTTGTTCAGGCGCATGCCCTGTTAGAACAGGCCTTCACCGACTTTACCCTGACTCGGGAAGACGCCGTGGGCCACGTTTCGACCGTCGAACTTGAGCCTCGGCAGCGTGACAAACCCTGTCGCTTCCTCGAAACCCCACACAACCCAGCCCGGCTTTCGACGCTCGATTTCTACGCCCAACTCGTCCACGATGCCAACCAGATTGGTGGCCGTGCCGACTGGGAGCAGGTCCGTGGTGGCCTAGC
Organism: Acidobacteriota bacterium; assembly: GCA_016210895.1. Next base: position 4,513 of record JACQTG010000123.1, on the reverse strand, counting down.
TCTGCTTACCCAGGCAAAACGCAGCCGACTCCAAGAAGTGATCGCCGTGCTCGTCTCCAACGGGGCGGCCAACGGCGACCCTGCGCCCCTTCGACGCTACCTGGAGATCGCGGGGGAACTTCTGCTCGAGCTCGAGCAACGCCAGGCCACAGAGCGACGCTTCCAGGAAGCCACCGGCGGCGGACTCACCCGCTGGGTCTTGCGCGACCTGCTGATGAGCCCGGGCGTGCCCACCCAGTTGTGGGCACCTGAGGGGGTCACAGGCAATGAGTTTGCTGAACTCCTAGATAAGATTGGGCCCAAGAACCGTCAGTCGGGCAACCGCTACCACGGCAAGCCAACTTCCGAAATCCGCCTGGTTCATGACGGACGTGAATTCCGCGAGAGCGTCATCGAGGTGATCGACACCGCGGACTCGTTCTTGAACATCGCCAGCTTCGACTGGAAGCTCGACCCGGGCGGAAAGGAAATTGCCTACCGCCTGATGGCAAAAAAGCTGGGGATCGAAGGGCCAGCCTACGAACGCTTCCTCGCTGCCTTTTCGCCGAGCCTCACGCTTGAGCCAAACACCCTCTTCTACGACATCCCACCGAGATATATGAAAAATTTGCTCGTTTATTTCTTTTTCCGCACGAGCGATCTACCGGCCATTGCCGAAGCGCACCGTCTGCTCGAGAACAGGCTAGGTGGTGAACTAACCTGCCCCACCGTGTTGAGCTGCGGCGACCTGGCTTCACTCAAGACACGAGCCGGAGAAAACTATGACCGGCGCCGTGCAACAGAACCTGACTACCAGGAGACCTGGGAGGTGTATCGAAGCCTGCAAGCCTTGTTCGAGGGGAAGCCGGCCGAGCTCGACCGGGTTCGGTCCCGTGCCGCGCTCGCCGACTATGTGGCCGAGGGCGAGGATCTGCGCCGGTTCGTGCGCCTCTATGGGCGAAAGCGCGCCGATGATCCCACCACCCCTTTCCCCATCAACATCCTCGTGGACGGCAAGCAGAACCTCTTCAATGTGGACTTCGGACGCAGCCGCGAATTCCCCTACTTCCTCTCCGATCCATTCTGGAATATCTACGTGCCCCTGTACGAATTCGACGCCCGGTTGCTGTTTTGGAAGGGCGTACTGGAGTTTCCCTGGCACGCGGGTCCGCTCCCGTTACCCGGACGCAAGATCTTCGGCGTCTTCCCCATGCCCTACCTTCCCTATCCGTGGCTGGGTTTGGTGCCGGGGTTCGGCTGGGCTGGCATTGGGGGAAGTTTGTTCCTCCAACACCTGCTGGCCACCGACGTGCGCGCCTGGTGGGCCATGGCCATGCACGCGAAGAACGTGTCGAGCGAATCCAAGGCCATCGAGAGCGGTATGGGCATGGGCACGAAGTACTTCAACGTCTACCCGGAGTTTTCCACCTGGCACGACATGGGCGTTAAGGTGCAGGGACCGATTGTGGGAGATGTCAATGACCATTTTGTCCAACTCTTCAACACCGCGCGTGTGAACAACGCCGGGGTACCTCGCTCGCGCCAAGTCAACCTTCCCAGGCTCCAATACGAGGACTATTGCTACGCCGGGCCGAGGGACCCCGGGCCACGCGCCTGGGTCGTTACCACCTACCCTGAGAAGGCCGACTACAACTACCGCGGCGTGTTTATGGCCGCCTTGGCAGCGGCGCGGAAGAACATCTACCTGGAAAACAGCTTTTTCACCGACCCGCTGGTTGCCCGGATGTTGATGCACAAAGCGCAGGAGTTCAGCGGGCGGGTGAACTGCGCGGAACTTTCGGATTTCGACTGCGCAGACAAAAAACGCCAAGCAGTCGAGATTTATCTCGTCCTGCCAGACGCCTCCGACAAGCCGATTCTGGACGTGGTCGGCCAGGCCGACCTGTTCGAGATGCTCCATCTGGGCGTGAAGATTTACCGCTGGAACCCCCCACGAGGGTGGTCGGCGAGCAAGATGCTCCACTCAAAGGTTTGGCTGATCGACTACGAGCCGAGCCAGCCTAGCCTCGTCTACGTCGGGTCGGCCAATGCCACGCAACGCAGCCACCTGACCGATAATGAAATCGGTATCCTTTCCACTTCGCCGGAGTTTGCCGGTGAGGTCTATGAGAAAGTGTTTCGGCATGACCTCACCACCGACGCGCGACCGGAAAGCCGGGCCAGCTTCCACACGCCTTGGTCAGCAAGACAGCTGACCCGCTCCGGCCGTTGGTTCCGCAGTTTGTTGGTGAACCTCCTCTGGTTCTTCTGAACCCCTTCCTGGTGCGCAAGCGGAACAACATCCGCCCCGACCCGGGTTGTCCTCTCGGACAGGTTATGGCCCTGTCCGGAAATTGGCCCACTCGTCAGTAGCGTCGGCACCGCCAACAAGCGTAGCCTGCCGCCAATGACGTTCCGCCCGCCTGAGCGAGCCAGTCCACCGGATCAGGATTGTCCCGCAGCGAGCGCCCAGAACCTGATGAGTCAAACGCAGCTCGATACCCCGTTCCTCTTCTGAGCCAACGTACGCTTGGGCGCAAGCGCAGGCTGTCAACTGAGGTGAGCCATGGGTAGGTTAGCCGCAAGCTGTGTTGTGGTTTTGTTGTCTGCCGTATCCGCCGCGCCCCAGCACTTCACCCGTCCGCCAAGAACAGAGAACCGTACGCTTCAGATTACCCCCTTGCGCTGTGACGCGGAGACCGGCCAAGTGGTGGCACGCAGCTTCCGGCACACCAACCTGCGTTTTGAACTTAAGGCCGTAGGCCTGCTGGAATCGCAGCTCGTCTGCGACGACTGGGGAGCCCACGACTTGCTCCTCCTGCCAGTAGAAGAGGGAAAGGGAAACCGCGCTCTGGCCCGCTTTCCCCTCCGGTCGCTGGCCAAGGGGAAAATCTACAAGGCCTGGGTCGAGTTCATTTGCAAGGTCGTGCTGGAATAAGAACGTCGCCAACTCCGCCCGCTGACGGAACGAGCAACCGAATGGCGGGCCGGCGCATCTTTTAGTTGGAACTATTCTAAAGGACAACGTCGCCCATGGCTACTGCTACCAAGCGCACCACCGGCCGTCGTGCCACGCTCGCACGCAGCCTGCGCGCCCAGCGCGCCGAACTCCTCCGCCACCTCCGCACTGACCGCCAGAACGTCCTGGTTGAGGCGGGGCCGGAGGACGAGGGCGGACGCGCCACCCGAACCTTGCTGGAAGACCTGGCCGTGGGGACCCTGGAACGCACGCAGCAGTTGCTCCGGGAAGTCGAGACCGCCCTGGAGCGTCTGGAGGAAGGCCGCTACGGGGTGTGCGAGAGCTGCGAAGCCTCCATCCCCGAACGCCGGCTGCGTGCCCTGCCCTGGACGCGCTTCTGCCTGGAGTGCGCCGACCGCCGTCAGCGCCACGCCTACAACTAGCCTACCCACTACCTAGACGTTCAGGCTTCGCGAACCGAGGCTTCGACTGTCGCCCGCCCGCTACTCGTAGCGGAGGATTTCGACCGGGAGGATGCGGGCGGCGCGGCGTGCAGGGTAGAGCGTGGCGGCCAAGCTGATGGCCAAGGCAAACAGGGCGATGAGGATGCCATCGGCGGGTTGAGTCTCGAACGGCACGAAGGAGATTCCATAGATTTCCGGCTCTAGCGGGATGAGCTGTCGGGCGGCGGCGAACCCAGCGGCGAGGTAGCCAATCACAAGTCCCGCCAGTGTGCCTAGCGTTCCGAGGGCAAGACCGTGGAGGATGAAGATGCGCTGTATCTGGCTGGCGCGGGCGCCAAACGACATCAGCACGGCGACGTCGCGGCGCTTCTCCAGCACGAGCATCACCAGCAGCACCAAGATGTTCAGGCCGGCAACAAACACAATGAGCCCGATGAAGATGGCGGTAACAAGTTTCTCCAGCTTCAGCGCGCGAAACAGGCTGCGGTGGTGCTCGGTCCAGGGCGTGGCGACGAACTCAGGCCCCGCTGCCTGCGCGGCCATGGGCGCCAGTCGCTCGGCGGCATACACGTCGCGCAAGCGTAGCTCCAGTATCGAAACCACATCGCCCAGGCCAAAGAGTTGCTGCGCCGCAGCGAGATTCGTATAGGCCCAGCCAGCATCGAAGTCATAGAAACCCGACTCGAAAATTCCCACTACCTTGAAGCTGCGATACTTCGGGACGAGCCCAAAGGGCGTCAGCCGGCCCTGGGGGCTGGTGATGAGAACCGGATCGTCGACGAAGGCGCCGAGGCGGGTGGCGAGCTCCCGGCCGATGAGGAGCGGCGGTGTAGCGGCCTCCACACGGAGCGGCTCGGCCGAGCCCTCGGGGAGCAGCGCGAGAAAACTCGTCCATTCGTGGGCCAGGTCCGGGTCGAGTCCCTTGAGCACAATGCCCTGGGCGCGAGAGCCGCTGGAAAGCAGCACGGTTTCATAGAGGGCCGGTGAGACCGAGGTCACGCCGGGGAGTTCAGCCAGGCGGGCAGAGAGGTCGCGGTAGTTGCGGATGCCGCTCGCATCCTTGAGCGTGACGCTCAAGTGCGAAGTCGAACCCAAGAGGCGCTCCTCGAAG
>JACQTG010000127.1 GCA_016210895.1 Acidobacteriota bacterium | reverse complement strand
GCATTCTCGCGCACATGAACCTGGTTGTGGTAGCCAGCCTGGTCGAGAGCCCGCTGGCGCGCGAGCAAGCGCGCCTGCAAGTGCTCCGCCTCCTCTACCACACGCCGCAGCAGCGGAAGCCGCAGCGCGCTCAGCCGGGCGTCGAGCGGATTGAGCACAATGACGCCGGTGTCAGGCAGGAGCCGGTGCAGCAGCCAGGCAAACGCCTCGGCATAGGTAAGCTTCGGCTGGTACGCCTCCGCCAGGGCTTCGAGCACACCTGCCGGTGCTTGGCTCCACACCCGTTGCAACTCCTGACGCACCTCGGCGATGCCGTCCCCCAGGCGAATCTCTCCCACGCGCATCTGCGGAGGCGCGGCCGGCCGATGGTCCAGCCGACGCAGCCGATGCCCACCGTCCAGAATGAAACAGTGATTGACTTCGGCCAGGTCGTGGTCTTCACCCGCCAGCCAGAACACCGGAACCGCGGGCACGCCCTGCGTGGTCAGATGTTCCGCCAGGCGAATAGCTGTCAGCGACTTGTACAGGCTGTAGCTCGGCCCGGCGAACAAGCCCACCTGCTGGCCGGTAACGACGGCCAACGCCCGGCCGCTGCCCAGCCGCTCGATGTTGGTTTGGGTTGCCGGGCTCGCCCCGTAGGCCCGGTTTTGCTCCGCCAGCACCTCCGCTACGGTTGACCGCAAGAGTTTGTCGCCTGGCACTTTCTCCGCCGCCCGCGCCAACGAGTCGGGGTCAAACGGGTCGTAGGGATAGAAGGACGCCACACGCGAAAAATCATAGAGAAAGTCGCGATAGAGCCGCGTTGTATGCGGGATCTCGCGGAAGGAGACACAGTGGGACTCCATAGGCAAACCCATCATACCCGTGGGGTGGAAGGGCGACAAGCCAGCGTGCTAGCGGACCGTCTCGAGCGCGCGGACTACGGCTTGAACCTCTTGCTGAGCCTTCGCATCGAGCGGCTGCAAGGGCAGGCGAGCCGGACCTCCGTAATAGCCGCAGAGGTCCATCGCGTACTTGATCCCAGCCACGCCGTAGGTGGCCACAATCGTCTTGACCGCAGGCAGGACTTTCTGCTGCAGCTCGCGCGCCCGTTGATGGTCATCCCGGCAGAAGGTCTCATAGAGCGCCACGAAGAGTTCCGGCCAGATGCAGGCTGCAGCCAGTACTCCGCCCCGAGCTCCCAGGCAGAGGGAAGGATAGAGCGTGCTGGCCGATCCGACGAGAACGGAAAAAGAGGCCGGGACGCGCGTGACCATCTGAGTGACGCGCTCCACGTTGCCGGAGCTTTCCTTGATTCCGAGGATGTTCGGATGCTCCGCCAAATGCTCCAGCAACGCTGTCTCAACGGCGATGCCGGTGAATTGCGGGACCGAATAAATAACGATCGGAATCGGGCTCCCGTCGGCCACGGCGCGGAAATGACGCTCGAGCGCCGCGTCGTTCATCTGCGGCTTGAAGTAGTGCGGGGTCTTGACCAGGGCCACGGCGTAGCCCAACTTGGCTGCGCGCTGTGTGAGCGCAATCGTGTCCGCTGTAGCTTCGAGGCCCGTGCCCGCAATCAGGAGCTTGGAAGGGTCGGCCATCTCGCGCACGGTCTCCCAGACCCGAAGCTTCTCTTCCTCGCGGAGATAGACCGACTCACCCGTGGAGCCAACTACCACATAGCCGGCCAGGCGTGTCCGGTTGTACTTCTGGACATTCTCGCCGAGACGCTCTACAGCCAACGTCCCATCCGGAGCAAACGGCGTGGTAATAGGTGGGTAGATACCTCGCAGAGCCGGCTTCGCTGCCGTCATGGCAAGAGGGTCTCCGCCAGCGGGCCCGTCTTTCTGGTCCTCGCCGCCGCCTGCCGGGGCGGACCGGTGAGGACCTTCTCGATCCCAAAGGCCGGATAGAAATCCTGAAGACCTGAGATCTCAATGGCATGGGCGCGCAGGGCTTCGATGCCGGCCACGGCGGCCGTCGCACCTTCCAGCGTTGTGATGCAGGGGATTTGATGGCGCAAGGCAGCCCGGCGGATGGCACGGTCGTCGTAGAAGGACTGGCGGCCAAGCGGCGTGTTGACGATCAAGTGAATCTTCCCCGCTTTGATCAGATCCACCACGTTCGGCCGGCCCTCGTTGACCTTGTAGACGGTATCGATGGGGATGCCCGCGGTGGCGAGAAACTTCGCCGTGCCGCGCGTGGCCAGCAGGTGAAAGCCGCATGCCTTCAGGTCGCGCGCCACCGGCAGCAGCGCTTTCTTGTCCCGATCGTTCACACTCAAGAAGGCGGAGCCGCTGACGGGTAAATGTTGCCCGGCAGCGATTTGCGCTTTAGCAAACGCCAAACCGAAACTCGACCCCACACCCATCACTTCCCCGGTGGATTTCATTTCCGGGCCCAGAATCGTGTCTATGCGGCGAAAGCGGTTGAAGGGAAACACGGGAGACTTGACCGCCCAAGAAACAGGCGGGCGAATCTCGGTCGGGAGTTGGAACTCCCTGAGGTTCGCGCCGGTCATCAACAGCGCTCCGATCTTCGCCAGCGGGATACCGGTAGCCTTGCTGACGTAGGGAACGGTGCGGGAGGCACGCGGATTGACCTCCAGTACGTAGACGATGTCACCCTGCCCGCCCTGCGGGCGCGTCGGAACCGCGTACTGGATGTTCATCAACCCAACCACGTTGAGCGCACGCGCCAAGCGTGTGGTGTAGTCGCGAATCGTTTGCAGATGACGTTCCTCGAGCTGCCAAGCCGGCAGCACGCAGGAGGAGTCGCCGGAGTGGATACCGGCTTCTTCGATGTGCTCCATCACGCCGCCAATATAGACATTCTCACCATCGGAAAGCGCATCCACATCGAGCTCCAGCGAATCCTCCAGAAACTGATCGATCAGGATGGGAAAGGCCTGCTGGAATTCTCCCGCCTCGCAGGCATAAGTTTCGACCGTGTTGCGGTCATAAGCAATCACCATGGCGCGGCCGCCCAAGACGTAGGAAGGTCGAACGACCACCGGGAAGCCGATGCGTTCAGCCACCTCCACCGCTTCCTCGACGCTCTGGGCGGTGCCGTGGCGCGTTTGCGGAATGCCCAACTCGCGCAATAGCCGGCTGAAGTGGCGCCGGTCCTCGGCCAGGTCAATGGACTCGGGCGTAGTTCCCAGGATGCGCACGCCCGCGTGCTTGAGCGGCAGGGCCAAGTTGAGTGGTGTCTGCCCGCCAAACTGAACGATGACGCCGTCCGGCTGTTCGCGAGCAACAATGTTCATCACGTCTTCAAAGGTCAGCGGCTCAAAATAGAGGCGGTCGGAGGTGTCGTAGTCGGTGGAAACCGTCTCTGGGTTGCAGTTGACCATAATGGTTTCGTAGCCGTTTCCCCTTAAGGCAAAGGCGGCGTGGCAGCAGCAGTAATCGAACTCAATCCCCTGGCCAATCCGGTTGGGCCCGCTACCGAGAATCATCACCTTGGGCTTGGCTGTCGGCTCCACTTCATCCTCTTCCTCGTAGGTGGAGTAGAGGTAAGGCGTGAAAGATTCAAACTCGGCGGCGCACGTGTCCACGCGCTTGAAGACCGCCTCAACGCCCTGCTCGATCCGGCGGGCGCGCACAGCCTCGGCCGTCGTGTTCCAGAGACACGCCAACTGCTCATCCGAAAAACCCAGACGCTTGGCTTCCCGCAACGTCTCGGTTCCGAGCGCGTCCAGGGAGCTTTCCGCGAGTTGCTTTTCCCGCGCGACAATCTCCGCTATCTGCTCGAGGAACCAACCGTCAATCTTCGTCAGCTCGACGATTTCCTCGACGTTCATTCCGTGACGCAGCGCCGTGAAGATGGCCTCGAGCCGCTCCGGTTGCGGGAGGACGAGCAACTCGCGGACGCGCTCTCGGCCGATCTGTTGCGGCAGGTCGGTGCGCTTGCCCGTTTCGAGCGAGCGCATACCTTTAAGCAGCGCTTCCTTGAAGGTGCGGCCAATGGCCATCACCTCGCCCACCGACTGCATCTGCGTGCCCAGTGTGCGGTCGGCACCGGGAAATTTCTCGAACTGCCACTTGGGAATCTTGACTACGACGTAGTCAATCGTCGGCTCAAAGCTCGCCGGCGTCTTGCGGGTAATATCGTTCGGGATTTCGTCCAGACGCAGCCCGACGGCGAGCTTGGCGGCAATCTTGGCGATGGGGAAGCCCGTCGCCTTCGAGGCCAGGGCGGAGCTGCGCGAGACGCGCGGGTTCATCTCAATGGTCAACATTCGCCCCGTGGACGGGTCGACGGCGAACTGGATGATCGAGCCGCCGGTGTCCACGCCCACGGCGCGGATGATTTTCTGCGCCGCATCGCGCATTTGCTGGTATTCCTTGTCGGTCAGGGTTTGCGCGGGCGCTACGGTGAGCGAGTCGCCGGTGTGGATGCCCATGGGGTCGAAGTTTTCGATCGAGCAGATGACGACCACGTTGTCGGCCAGGTCGCGCATCACCTCGAGCTCGAACTCCTTCCAGCCCAGCACCGATTCTTCGACCAGCACTTCGTGCACAGGGCTCAGG
>JACQTG010000116.1 GCA_016210895.1 Acidobacteriota bacterium | reverse complement strand
TTCCTCCGGGGGCTGCTCCACCCAGGCAAAGGCTTCGCGGCGGGCGGCGGTGAGGAGTTCGTGGTCACGCAGCAGGTTGTCGAAGCGCAGGGCGAGGAAGCCGTGCTGGCGGGTGCCGAAAAACTCTCCCGGACCGCGCAGCTTGAGGTCAATCTCAGCGATTTCGAAGCCGTCCGTGGTGCACACCATCGTTTCCAGGCGCTCGCGCGCGATGTCACTAACGTTTTTCGGCGAGAGCAGGATGCAGGTGGAGCGGTGGCGGCCGCGACCGATGCGCCCGCGCAACTGGTGGAGCTGGGCCAGCCCGAAGCGATCGGCGTGCTCGATGACCATCACCGTGGCGTTGGGCACGTCCACGCCCACCTCCACCACGCTCGTCGAAACCAGCACCTGCACCTGGCCGGCGCGGAAGGCGGCCATCGTGCTCTCCTTCTCCTCACCCGAAAGCCGCCCGTGCAGCAGCCCCACGCGGAGATCAGGAAAGACTTTCTCCGACAGCCGCTTGTACTCCTTTGTGGCGGCTTTGAGTTCCTGCTTTGACTCTTCAATTACCGGGTAGACGATGTACGTCTGGCGGCCAGCGGCGACTTGGCGGCGGACGAAATCGAAGACGCCCGTGGCCTTGTCGTGGCTGACCCAGCGGGTTTCAATGGGTGTGCGGCCGGGGGGCATCTCGTCAATCACCGAAAGGTCGAGGTCGCCGTAGAGCGTCAGGGCCAGTGTGCGCGGGATAGGCGTCGCCGTCATTACCAGCACATCCGGCTGTGCCCCTTTGCGGATGAGTTGCAGGCGCTGGAGGACGCCGAAGCGGTGCTGCTCGTCCACAATGACCAGGCCCAGGCGGTGGAAGGCGATCTCTTCTTCGATCAACGCGTGCGTGCCGGCGATGAAGTCAATCTCGCCCGCCTGGAGTCGTTGACGCGTGTCGGCCTTCTCGGCTGGGGGCAGGGCGCTGACGAGCAGTCCCAGCCGATAGGGCGTGGCGGCGAAGCGTTCCCGGGCGTAGAGGAAGTGCTGCACGGCCAGAATTTCGGTCGGCGCCATCAGTGCCACTTGGTAGCCGTTCTCGATGGCGACGCTGGCGGCTTCGAAGGCGACGATGGTTTTGCCCGAACCGACGTCGCCTTGCAGCAGTCGATTCATCGGCACCGGCCGCTGCATATCCTCCGCGATCTCCTTCAGCACGCGCTTCTGCGCGGTGGTGGGATGAAAGGGCAGAATCTTCTTGATCGACTTGCGGATGTGCTCGTTGAGCGCGAAGGCGATGCCGGCGGCCTCGCGCGCTCGCCGGTGCCGCAGGGCCAGACCCAACTGGAGAAAAAAGAATTCCTCGAAGATGAGCCGCTGCTGGGCCGCAGTGCGAAAGCGCTCGAGCTCGTCGAGGTTGGCATCGGCTTCAGGGAAGTGTGTCTGCCAGAGCGCCGCCCGGCGGTCAGGAAAGCCGTAGCGCGTGAGCAGCTCGGCCGGCAGCGGGTCGGGCAGGGTGGAGTCGAGGCTGCGCAGCACCTGGTGGATCATCCGGCGAAAGACGCGCGAGCTCACCGGCCCCGCGGCTTCGTAGATGGGCACGATGCGGCCAATCTCGGTGGAGTCGGCCGAATCGCTGCCGCCGGACAGGATTTCGTGCTGCGGCTGGATCATTTGCAGCTGCCCCGGCCGGTAAGGGTCTTCCTCCACCTTGCCGTAGAGCACCAGCTGTTGCCCGGGTTTGAACACGCGCTGGAGATAGTCTGCGTGGAACCACTTGGCGTAGAGGAGGCCGGTGCGGTCGGTGGCGGCCAGGTGGAAGACGCGCAAGCGGCTGCGCTCGAAGCGCACTAGGCCTGCCGTCTGCACTTCCGCTTGGACGCAGGTGGTTACGCCGGGGCGCAGCTCGCGGATCGGGGTGAAGGTGATGCGATTTTCGTAGCGGAAGGGGAAGTAGTAGAGCAGGTCTTCAACCGAGTGGATGCCTTTTTCGGCCAGATGCTGGGCGCGCCGTGGGCCCACGCCGGGCACAAACCGAACGGGAGAGTCCAACTGCAACTGCATGGAGGAGACGCGCCCCGCCCGCTACTATAGCACAGCCCCTGGCAGCCCCACTGACGCGCCAATCAAGCCACAAGCCAGCACGCGGCGGGTGAATGGGGGAGCATTAGGCAAAAACGGGAGCGATCTTGTCCAGGATTCTGACCAAGCGCTGGGCCGTGTTCACGAGCGCAGCGAACCACTGCACTGCCTCCTCCGAGCCGCCGGCGAGCAGCAGGCCGTGGATGGTGTGCAGTTGGTCGTGCGTCCGCTCGACGGCATAGCTCAACGAGTCGAAGTGTGGCTTCCACCCGTAGCGGTCGCTGCGGTTCTCCTGGTAGAGGACAACGGCTTCTTCCATCCAGGCAATCAGCCCCAGGGAGAGCTGGACGACCTGGACGCCTGGAGCCGGCTTGCCCCCCGCCGACGGACCAAAGGCCTCTCGCTCCCACTCGTAGAGGTCCATTGCCGTGCGGCGCAAAGGAAAAATGATGCGGCCGGCCGCTGCCTGCTCTGGTGGCAGGGCGGCGAGGTGGCGTCCGATACGGCGGATGATACCGCGCAACTCGGCCTCCTTTTCCGGGTCGACCGGACGCCGAATCAAGTTGTCGATGGGCGCGCGCTCACTCAGGGGTTCGCTCCTGCGGCCCGCGCCCGGCCGGGAAGCCGGCTCCGTGCTCGTCGCTACGGCCGTCGGTTCGACGGCCACAGAGCTTGGTTCGGGCAGGACCTCA